>CAZYQA010000046.1:0-11382 GCA_964649555.1 uncultured Muribaculaceae bacterium | reverse complement strand
ATATTTATCATTGATATAATCAACATTACCACGAGCTTGAATAGTTAGCCAATCATTAGCTTTTACATTTGCAGTAACTCCTGCTATTGCTCTGTAACGAGTATCATTACTTGTAATACGATTAGTAATCCAATATGGGTTTTGTTCAAAATCCAAAGCAGAAGTGTACCAGTTTTGTAGTGGCATATTTCTGTCTGTATCAAAATACTCAAAACCGTTATTATCCCTATATGGGCTCATATCCATACCTCTTGGGAATGTATATAAACCTACTAACGGGTTCATATAATAACCTCCTGAAGTTGGACGATTCTTAATATTCTGAGTCATTAAACTTGCATTACCATCTAATGTCAATCTATCGTTAAATAACGATGCTGTTTCACGAATAGAGAAGTTGTTTTTAACAAGTTTATTAACATCTACTACACCTGAAGCATAAGTATTTGAATATGAGAAATAAGTTTGAGTTTTCTCTTTACCTGTTTGTACTGTTAATGAGTTGATAGTTGTAACACCTGTGCTATAGAAATCTTTAAGATTATCATTAGCAGTAATACCTTCTGAGCCCCAGCTTGTTGTACCACTTTGGCCATATCTATTTTGGAATTTAGGTGTATCAATTACATTATCAATAGATGTACTTGAAGATAAAGTAATTCTTTGTACCCCTGCTTGACCTTTTTTAGTTGTAATCAAGATAACACCATTTGCTGCTTGTGAGCCATAAAGAGCTGCAGCAGATGCACCTTTAAGAATTGTCATACTCTCAATATCTTCAGGGTTGATATTTGAGATACCATCTCCGGAGTCTCTATTTCCACCATCATTATCACCACCCATTACACTGAATGATTGCTCTGTAGTAGAGTTAAGCATAGGAACACCATCAATTACATAAAGAGGCTGGTTATTACCATTCTCATTTGCAGAGCGAATACCACGAATAGATACTTTTGCTGAACCACCAAGCCCAGAAGAGTTTCTAGTAATTTGCACACCCGCTGTTTTACCTGCAAGAGAGTTGATCATATTAGCATCCTTAGCTCTTGTAAGCTCATTACCATCAACTTGTTGAGTAGCATAAGTCAAAGATGCCTCTTTCTTTTTGATACCCATAGCTGTTACAACTACTTTATCAAGAAGGATAACATCTTCTGAGATTACAATATTAAGATTGCTTTTTCCATTTACAGGAACAATCTCATCTTTGTAACCAATCATAGTCACTACAAGGTTTGATTGAGGATTAACATCTAAAGTAAAACGGCCGTCTACATCTGTAGTTGTTCCGTTTGATGTCCCCTCTTCCAGTACATAAGCACCAATAACAGGTTCATTCTTTAGGTCTGTTACCACACCTTTCAAATTGATTGTGTTTTGTTTTGAATTAGCAAGATTTGCATTTTTGGTCAATACGATATTCTTCCCTTCCATAACATAGGAGATATCTGTACCCGCAAATGCTTCGTTTAAGATCTCTGAAACAGGTTTATCTATTCCGGATACATTGACAAACTGATTAAGATCTACGTTGTTTTTGTTGTAAACGAACAAATAATTTGTTTGTTCTTCAATCGTTGAAATCAAATTTTCAACCTTAATTTCATTGGCTCCCAGAGTCACTTTAGCACTCTGCGAATGCCCATCCATACTGTATGCACTAAATGTAGCAACCAGCATGAGGAAAACAGATAGCTTCATTGTAATAATTAGTTTTTTTCTCATATCTTTGTAAAGATTAAATTAATAATTTGATTAAGTTCAATTTTTAGCTTTTGAATCGGAAAGTATTGCCGTACTTTCCGATTCTTCGTTTCACTTCTATAAATAATTTTAGGTAGTTAATATATTGTTATTTGATTTTTGTCGTTGTTTATTGTGTATTTAAAGAAATGGTCTTTTTGAATCACTTTTAAAATATGCTCTATTCCATCTACATCCTTAAATTTTCCTGTACATTTATAATCTTCTAATAGCTTAGGATTTTTCACTGTAATTTCATAGTTATAATATAATGAAATCTTGTCTAGTAACTCTTCAAACGGCACATCATCAAAATAGTATATACCATTTATCCATGCCAGAGAGTTATTATTTGTAACTGCTCCTGTTTTATAACTTCCATTATCCGCAGAGAAATATCTCCCTTTTGTCAGGGATATTAGAGGCTGATCATTTTCTTGCTCATTTTTATGAATATTTATCGAGCCCTCTATCAACCTTGTTATAAAATATTTTGAACCGTTATATGCACATACATCAAACTTTGTCCCTGTAACTTCGATTTTTAATTCTTCAGTTACAACATAAAAAGGAATCTCTTCATTGTGGCTAACTTCAAAATATGCTTCGCCATCTAAAGTGATTAATCTATCATTTATACCGAAATCTGAATTATATGTGATAGTTGTTTGTGAATTAACCCACGCTGTTGAGCCATCAGGTAAATCAATTTTTGCCCTTTGCCCTGCAGGGATATGAATTTTTTGTGTAAGATATTCAGTTGTTGGCTCTGTCTTATGAAATAATGTAACAAAAAATGCCAGTGCAAACAGACATGCAACAGCAGACAAAGTATATATGACGAAGTTTTTGCTAAATATTTTATGTTTAGTTTCTGCTTCAGCAAACAATAGGGTATCGAATACCTCCCTCTCATGGAGGAAAATATCCATATTTTCCTTTGATTGATTAGCCCACTCTACAATTATAGCTTCTTCAATCTCCGAGGCTTCACCTCTGAAGTATTTCTCAAGTAGTCCGGTCTTCATTGTTTTTTGTTTTATACTATATAAACCGGACAACATAGGTGAACCCTAGTGATTATTTTATTTTTTTTAAAGATTTTTAAAAAAAGAAGGCTGCAAGGCTATAATCCCTCAATTTTTCTTTTAAGATTTTTAAAGATTTGGTTATATGAAACTCTACTGTTTTAACAGATATATTCAATTGTTCAGCAATTTCTTTGTTGGACATCTCCTCTCTCCTACTCATAATAAATACTCGTTTGCTGGTATCCGGTAGTGATGAGATAGTTCTATTCAATAAATTTTGAATTTCAGAGCAGAAAATTTTATCGGGATTACAAGCCTCCAAAGATGCTATGCGCAATGTTATCTCTTTTTGTTTTATATCATTTATTTTTTTCTCCGCTTTCAATTTCACCTGCAGATGCTCTATATGATTTAAGCATCTGTTTTTTATTGCTGTCAATAGTAATGCGGAAATATTTGTATGAGATTGCAATTGCTCTTTCTTTTCCCAGAGAGTTGTAAATGCGTTCATGACTATATCCTCAGCCTCTTGCCTATCTCTAACATAAGAGTAAGCAAATAGTATAAATCGCTCCTGTTTTTTTTGAAAAACATCAGTAAGCTCTTTTATAAATAAAGGGTGGGTATTCTGCATTAAAGGTTAAAACGCTTGGTTATCAGAAGCAAAAATAATAATTTTTTTTTATTTTCACATCCCTTTCTTCAACCCCCATTTAATTAATAGTATATTCATTGGATATGCCGTAATGAAACCGAACAGCATTGCGATCTGCATTGAAAACCAGAAACTCCAGCTAAAAGGGGAGTAGAAATTTCCATTTAATATAGCAAATCCTATTATAGCACTCCATCCGTACATACCAATTTGCCATGAGGTAAGGGATAGAAAATCTGCTTTTGCAGCTTTTTTTATAGCATCTTTGCTATTCATCTGAGGCTGCATCTCTTTTATTGCCAAGTATTGAAAATAGATACCAATAATCAATGCTAAGATATAACTCACTGCCCAACTCCCGAATATTACGTATCCGAATATTGTAATTGGTAATATTGATATAAATAACGCACCTATAATATCAGCTAGAGTACACCCTGCACCACAATGTAAAGTGGATAGGGCTACAGATTGCCATTTCTTATGCTTATTCATATCCATTCCTTTCATGTCCATTCCTTTCATGTCCATTTTCATCCTTGCCTCTCGTCCAAACCAATAATATGCAATTAAAGCTAATACCGATCCCCACAAAGCTGTCAAAACCCAGACAGTATTCATAATTTTCATAGATTGGGGATTCTTCTTTATATCAAAAGAGATAATAAAGGCTGATAATATCCCCAATAAAACCATAATAATAGATGCTATCTCCATAATGATTGAATTTAATTTAAAATAAAACAGATTCTTTACAGATTTGTTTTGGAAATATTTTATAACTTTGTGCGTTATGGAAATAAAAAATGCAGATAGAAAATGGATTGTTAAGGAACCTGGCAACCCTGCTGAGATAAGAAAATTATCTCAGGAGCTTAGTATTGATCCTGTTTTAGGTAGCCTACTGGTTCAAAGAGGAATTAAAACTTATGATCAAGCAAAAGAGTTCTTTAGGCCAGATCTATCCATGCTGCATGATCCATTCCTAATGAGAGATATGAATCTGGCTGTTGACAGATTACATCAGGCTATTATTTCAGGTGAAAATATTTTGATATATGGCGATTATGATGTTGATGGCACAACTGCTGTTGCTCTGGTATACTCTTTTATCAGAACTCTAACCAATAAAGTTGAATACTACATACCAGATAGATACGATGAGGGGTATGGAATTTCGTATAAAGGGATTGATTGGGCAAAAGAGGGAAACTTCACCTTGATAATATCATTAGACTGCGGTATTAAAGCTATTGAGAAAGTGCAATATGCTAAGGATAAAGGGATAGATTTTATCATTTGCGACCACCATTTACCCGATGAAGAGTTACCAAGTGCTATTGCAACTTTAGATCCTAAAAGAGTAGATTGCACATATCCATTTGATGACTTATCTGGATGTGGAGTTGGATTTAAATTGGTACAAGGCTATGCACAATCACATAATATCCCGTTTGAAAAAATTCAACATTTACTTGATTTAGTAGTAGTGAGTATTGCTGCCGATCTTGTATTAGTGACAGGTGAAAACAGGATATTAGCACATTATGGCCTTCATCAATTAAATGAAAACCCAAGAAAAGGGATACTTTCAATAATAAAACTTTCAGGATTAGAAAAACATAAGATTACTATTGATGATATAGTGTTCAAAATTGGCCCTAGAATAAATGCAGCGGGCAGGATGGAGAGTGGAAGAACGGCTGTTGATTTATTAACATCAAGAAATGAAGAGGATGCAACAAAGATAGGGGCAACTATTAATGTTCACAATAATGACAGAAAGAACATCGATAGAGAGATCACTTATGAGGCTATAAATATGGTGAAGGATGCTCCCGATTTTAAAAAGAAAAAATCAACACTCGTATATAATTCACAATGGCACAAAGGTGTAGTAGGTATTGTTGCAAGCCGCTTGGTTGAGGCATTCTACAAACCCACTATTGTGCTTACAAATTCAAACGGTTTTGTTACAGGATCTGCAAGGAGCATTGCAGGGTTTGATTTATATGAAGCAATTGAGAACTGCTCCGATTTGCTCGAAAATTTCGGTGGACACATGTATGCTGCGGGATTAACTCTTAAAGAGGAAAATTTACCTGAGTTTTCGAGACGTTTTGAAGAGTTTGTCGCGGCAAAAATCACTAAAGAGATCCTTACTCCTATTGTAAATATTGATTCATTTTTAGATTTCAAGCAGATAACCCCTAAATTTTTCAGGATACTGAAACAGTTTCAACCATTTGGGCCGGGCAATTTATCTCCTGTATTTATCACCGAAAATGTATATGATAATGGAAATGGGAGAAAAGTGGGAAGCGATAACGGACATCTTAAACTAGAGCTTATCCAAGAGGATGAACCTTATAGGCATATTTCTGCAATTGCATTTAATAAGTCTGAACATTTCAGCCACATGCAGGCGGGTAACCCTGTAGATATATGCTATTCAATAGCAGAAAATTATTACAGAGGTATTGCAAACATACAGTTGAGAATAAAGGATATAAAAAACAGAGAAGACCTGTTTTAATATTATTATAAGCCTGATAGCCTATCAAAAATTTTCTCAATAATATTTAGTATTTTATCTTCTTCTTTTATATCTATAATTATCTTAGAGCTTATGATATAGGCATCTTCACGCTCTGTCTTCTTTTGCTCTATAAATTTTTCCAGCTCCAGAGATGTTTTTCCGGCTAATAACGGACGCTCCGTTTCACTCTTAGCCAGCCTTTTTATAAGCAATGAGTTACTGCAATTGAGATAGATACAAGTTGTGTGTGATTTGATAATTTCCGATGAATATTCATTTGTAAGTGCTCCTCCCCCAAGTGCAAGTATAAGCCCTTTGCTATCCTCTTTTTCATAAGAGAGTATTATCTCTTTTAATGCATCCAGCTCTTTGGCTCTAAACATAGCTTCGCCATTAATAGAAAAAAACTCAGCCACACTGCATCCGAATTTCTCTTCCAGATACCAATCTAAATCAATAAATTTATATCCAAGATATCTGGCAAGATTCTTCCCTACAGTAGTCTTCCCAGCCCCCATAAATCCACATAAAGCAATGATACTCATATCTTTTAGAATAGTGTTGGAGAATCGGGATCATCATCTTCCGGTATAAATGTAGCAATATCACCGGGTGCAAAAGAGTTTTCAGAATCGATATTTGCTTCTAAAGAAGGATCATCTTCCGGGGAAATATGCTCCATATCATCTTCTTTATTTTTATTTAACGGCTCAACAAATTGAATCTCCCCAACCTCATAGGTGGTAGTTCGTTTACCTTTAGCCTTATATCCTTTCTTACCTATAAATTCTTCTGCATCAATAAGTTCATCCTCGCGCTTCTGATGTTTACCTGTAAATTTAATAAGCACTTGCGGATATTTATCTTCGGATAATGCTAAAAGATAGGAACCTTCATGTTCAGAAATGAAAACATTGGAAGTATTGAGACTAGGCTCAAATGAGAATCTTTTGAGGTAGTAGCTAGAGGATTCTGCATCAAAATATAATGCACAATATGTTTTTGAGGTATCCAGCTTCTCTATCTTTAATAAATCACCTTGATATCTATTACTCAAATCATAAGTTGTAGTATAGAAAGAGCCGTTTTTACATATAGCTAATATCTGATCTCCATTATGGAATTCACCCAATAATGTACCTCTATTATCTTCATTCAATCTATGAATATCGGAATCAAACCATATAGGCTTGCCTCCTATTGTAGATACTCCTTTACTCTTAAGTTGCACTTTGTGTAAAGGATTTTTTGTAAGTATATTACCCATTGAACTTCTGCCTTTCACAATTATGGAAGCAAAATCAAAATCAAAAATCAGCTTCTTTAATTTAGGGCGAGGCTTTAAGAATACCTTTAATATTTCTGCTTCTCCATTCGAGTTAGCCGAGAACCATATCACTTGTGAATCTGGCTTTCCCTGGGTAAGATCATACTCTTTATCTCTTGTAACTCCTGTTACTGCAAATCTTTTTACGTATGTAATTCCTGTTTTCCCATCAGCAGATGGTTTTCCATCCCTATACACGGCATTATATATTGTTCTTTCATCATTTTTAAGAAAGACCCCTACATATAATATATTTTTACCTACGAATGCTTTATCACTTATTTTGGTAATTAAATATTTTCCGTTTTGTAGAAATACTATTATATCATCTATGTCGGAGCATTCGCAAACAAACTCCGCATCATCATCTTTTTTAAGATCCATCCCTATGAATCCCTCTTTTCTATTTACATATAGCTTTGCGTTGGCTACTGCCACTTTTGTTGCTTCAATTGTTTCAAAATTATCAATTGTAGTTAAGCGAGGGTATTTGTCACCATATTTTTCTTTCAGGTTCTTGAAGAAATTTATAGTAAAATCTACAATATGATTAAGATGGTGTTTTACATCTTTCATCTCATTCTCCAACCCTTCAATCTTGCTTTCAACCTCTTTGACATCAAACTTAGATATTTTTCTTACGGGCTTTTCAACAAGCTTATGTATATCCTCCATATCAATGGCTCTATGCACCAAATGTTGGAATTTCAACATCTCTTCTAAAACATCATTTAACTGATCATCCCAGTCCTTAGCATCTTTCTCTAATAATCTGTAGACTTTGTTTTCAAAGAATATTTTTTCAAGCGACAGATAATGCCAAGCGTTTTCCAGCTCCTCAAGCCTTATCTCCAGCTCGCGTTTAAGTAGTTCTAAAGTATTATCTGCGCTATATCTTAGAATCTCATCCACTCCAATAAAATGAGGCTCTCTATTCATAACTACACATGCATTAGGAGATATTGACACCTCACAATCGGTAAATGCGTATAATGCATCTATTGTTTTATCAGGAGATATATCATTATGCAGAGTGATAACAATTTCTGCGTTTTGAGCAGTATTATCATCTACTTTACGAATCTTAATTTTACCTTTTTCGTTTGCTTTGAGGATAGTTTCAATTATTGAAGAGGTTGTTTTACCAAATGGAATCTCTGTAATTGATAGAGTTTTTTTATCCACCTTGGTAATTTTGGCTCTCACTTTCACACTTCCACCTCGCAATCCTCTGTTATATTTTGAGCAATCTATTAATCCACCTGTCAAGAAATCGGGATATAACTCAAAGCTCTCCCCTTTCAGATGTGCTATAGAAGCATCTATCAATTCATTAAAATTGTGTGGTAAAATTTTAGATGCAAGCCCCACGGCAATGCCCTCAACACCTTGTGCAAGCAGTAATGGAAACTTAACAGGCAAGTTTACTGGCTCTAAATTCCTGCCATCGTAAGAATTCATCCATTCGGTAGTTTTTGCATTAAATACCACATCATTAGCAAATTTGCTTAATCTGGCCTCAATATAACGTGGTGCAGCAGCACTATCTCCTGTAAGTATATTTCCCCAGTTTCCCTGGCAATCGATAAGCAGATCTTTTTGCCCAAGCTGCACCAATGCATCCCCTATCGAAGCATCTCCATGGGGGTGGTACTGCATTGTCTGCCCTATAATATTTGCAACTTTATTGAATCTTCCATCATCTATCTTCTTCATTGCATGCAAAATACGCCTCTGTACAGGTTTGAAACCATCTGTAATATGAGGTACTGCTCTCTCTAAGATTACATAAGAGGCATAGTCAAGAAACCAATCCTTGTACATTCCGGTGAGCTTATATTTATTCTCCCCATCTTGGATTAGTTTTTCATATTTACCTGAGCCATTAAGTGAAGTTTGTGGAAGTTCGTCTTGCATTATCTTAAAATTTTAACACGCAAAATTAACAATTTTTTTTAAGTATCTTTGTTGTAAATCTCAAAAGATGAATAAAACTATAAATGTCATTCTTGATTATAAATCACATAGAAGGAGACACAAAATATACATACTGCTACTTTTTTTACTCATGCTTGCTATTGGCGTATTCTCTCTTATAACCGGAGGTAGCGCTATAGGCATAAAGGAAATCATATCAATTATATCGGGCAACTCAGATGAGCTCTCTAAGCTTATACTTTATAATATCAGGCTTCCCAGAGTACTATCTGGGCTATTATGTGGTATGTCTTTAGCCGTATCTGGGGCAATAATGCAAACATTATTAAGAAACCCTCTTGCTTCTCCGTTTACTCTTGGTATATCGAATGCCTCTGCTTTTGGAGCTGCTGTAGCAATAGTTTTCTTGGGTGGCGCATCTGAGAACTTGAAATCTGCAGATTTATTTATAATAAGCAATCCTTATATTGTAACTATTTGTGCTTTTGCAGGGAGTTTAATCGCTCTGTTCCTTGTTCTGACAATCGCAAAACTAAAGAAAACATCTACAGAAACAATTATCCTCTCTGGTGTAATAATAAGTTCTCTTTTTGGTGCAGGTATTGCTGCAATGCAGTATATAGCAAACAATGTTCAGCTATCATCAATAGTATTCTGGACATTTGGAGATTTAGGAAAAAGTGATTGGCAAAAACTTCTGATTATATCTATAGTGTTATTTCCGGGATTCATTTATTTCTATTCTAACAGATGGAATTACAAGGCATTAAGATCTGGTGATGAGTATGCAAGAAGTTTGGGTGTAAATCCTGACAGACTAAGAATATCTGGGCTTATTGCTACATCTTTATGCACTGCAATAGTTGTATCTTTCTTTGGAGTAATTGCTTTTGTTGGCTTGGTAGTACCTCATATTGTTAAAAAGATTGTAGGGAGTAATGAGGAGTTTTTAATTCCGGCATCAGCTATTTTCGGCGGATTATTTTTAGTTTTATGCGATTTGGCAGCCAGAACAATATTATCGCCTACAATTATTCCTGTCGGAATACTGACATCATTCCTTGGTGTTCCTATTTTCTTATTTTTTCTGATAAAAAAAAGTGACAAATGACGATTGAGATAGAAAACATATCATATAATTATGGTAAAATTAAAGCTCTTAATAATATTGATTTTTGCATTAAAGAAGCTGATTTTGCCGTAATCCTTGGGCCAAATGGCTCAGGCAAGAGTACTCTACTTAAATGTATTTGTAATATATTCAAAGTAAAAAGTGGCATAATTAAAATTGACGGAAAAGATATTAACACTTATTCCCATAACGATTTATCCCATCTTATAGCTTATATTCCGCAATCAGAGGACTCATTCAATAGTATGAGTGTATTTGATACGATTCTATTGGGGCGTAAACCTTATATAAATTGGCGCCCCTCTGATAATGATATAAATATTGTAGCAAATATCATTAATGAGTTTAATTTAAATGATATTTCTCAAAGGCATACAGATGAGCTGAGCGGAGGACAACGGCAAATTGTAATGATAGCAAGAGCTATAGCTCAGGAACCAAAAATATTACTTTTAGATGAGCCTACTGCCAATCTTGATTTGCATCATCAAATGAAAGTAATGGAGCTCTTAACAAGGCTATCTGAAAAAAGTATCACTATAATAGCTACCATACATGATTTAAATCTTGCGGCTCGATTTAGTAACAATGTTATTATGCTTAAAAATGGCTGTAAATTTGCAAATGGTAATGCAGAGAATATATTTTCATCTCAAAATATTGAACCTTTATATGGGGTTAAGGTAGATATATTAAACACTCAGGAGAATGAAATTATCATAATTCCTAAAAAACTGTAATATGAATAATACTTTTATACTTGTTAGTGGCTCAATGAAGATGTGCGATTTGATTCTAAAGAATTACACATTATTATCTGTATTGCCCCGTTTTGACATAAAGCTGGGATTTGGAGATAAAAAAGTGAAAGAGATTTGTAAGGAGCAGAATGTTGATATAAATCTCTTCCTTATGATATGCAATACACACACTTACAACGATTATCTCCCTTCTGCTAATGATATTGAAAGTATCAATATAGAAAGTTTGGTTGCTTATTTAAAGAAATCTCAT
>CAZYQA010000045.1:0-11473 GCA_964649555.1 uncultured Muribaculaceae bacterium | reverse complement strand
AACTGTTAATGATCACCAAAATTACAAAATTGAAAGCAATTCACAACGATGCCTGCCACATATTCATTTAAGATCTGACTGTTAATGATCACCAAAATTACAAAATTGAAAGCAATTCACAACTTTAAAATTACTAGCCGCTCTATCCATATACTGTTAATGATCACCAAAATTACAAAATTGAAAGCAATTCACAACACATCAGATATAACAGCATTTGTGTTATTTACTGTTAATGATCACCAAAATTACAAAATTGAAAGCAATTCACAACAGTTATGGTGGTATGGGCATTGGGTTTTGTACTGTTAATGATCATCAAAATTACAAAATTGAAAGCAATTCACAACAACAGATTCTGTCTTGAGTAAAATAATTAACTGTTAATGATCATCAAAATTACAAAATTGAAAGCAATTCACAACTTTTTAACGCTTTTAGTTAGTCGGGTAATGACTGTTAATCATCACCAAAAGATTTCACAATTCATATTTATATCATTTTAATATCCATCTAAATTGAAAACAACTATTCCTCTTTTAATCGTTTTGCAGACTTAGCATTTAGTGATGTTACCACCTTTTGCCCTGTCTCTTTTTCCAACTGAAGGCGTGCTTTACGAGCTACATTACCGCCACGCTTTGCAACTTCTTTGTGCTGAGCCATAGTCTTTGGGTCGGTAGCCTCGGAAATATCTTTAGTCGAAAGCTCTGCTAGCATATTTAGAACCAACTCCCTGTTAGTCATATTGTCTCGTAGATTTTCTTTTTTTAGACCTTTTAATCGTTTGTACTCCTTTGCAGTGTGGTCTGACCACGTTTTATAGATTATGTCTGTGAGTGATGCAAACTGTACACCCTCTTTCAATCCATGTAGTTTCCACTCATCGGTAAGCTCCTTGCGTATCTCAATACTCTTGATACGTTGATTAATCCAATTTTCAGAATAGCCCAATCGTCTGTAATCAGTCATTGCTTGTTCTATAGAAAGCTCAGGATCTTGCATCTGGTCGATACGCTCACTTGCAACGCTTGCCATCCACTGCTTAATAGGCTCTGCTTTAGGTGATGGTATAGCTTGGATAATACGAAATATGCCCTCCATATCAGCACAATTTACCCGCTGTTTTCCGCCAGCTGTTTGAATTGAAAGGGGGGTGACAATTTGTCCCCACCCTTCGCTGAGTATAGGATCTCTGCGCTTCATCTTTTTGATGTAGTCAGAGGGGTTAACACTTTCTGTTAATATCTGTACAACATCAACAACAGAAAAATACCATTTCTCGGCATCATCATCCCAAACGGTGCGGACTCTCATCTCTTCAAAAAGCTGTATCTTATCTTGTTTTGTCATATCCTTATTTTACTATCCATCTAGCTGTTAATGATTATCAAAATTACAAAATTGAAACTACTTCACAACGATATCAGAATAAAGGTGAACATAATCTGGCGAAGCTCTCTTTTATTTTTTCACTTCTAGGGCGTTTTTTCCATTTATGTGGTGTGATCAATCTGCATTCGTTACAATCTTTTATGAATTGATTTTCAATAATCGACGCACACTCTTTATTATATATCACCGACATTATTTCAAAGTTGTGTTCAAAACTTCTCATATCCATATTTGCAGAGCCTACGATACTTAAATTACCATCGATACTTATTACCTTAGAGTGATTAAACCCTTTTTTGTATAAATATATTTTTACTCCGGCATCAAGTAGTTCGTTTACGTAAGATAATGTACTCCAGTGTACTATCTTTGAATCGGACTTTTCAGGTATCATAATTCTGACATCCAGATTACTCAATGCTGCAATTTTTATTGCATTTAATATGCTCTCATTCGGGGTGAAATATGGGGTAACTATGTATATATGATTATGAGCACTCGTTATTGCGCTGAAATAACATTGCATAATGCTGGCCCAATCACTGTCAGGCCCTGATGTTACTGTTTGACAAATATAGTTATTGTGACTCTCTAGTGAATATACAGTTTTGATATTCATCAAAGGGTAGTATTTTTTCCACTTTTTTAATTTTCTGTTCAAGATAAAATGTCGATCTAGCAGAAAACTGGCTTGAAGCGTGGTTACACTTTCACCATTAATTTTCATGTGCGTGTCTCTCCATTTTCCGCCCGATATTCCGTTGTAATATCTGTCTGCTATATTTACTCCCCCCAGAAAACCTGTTTTGCCATCTATAATGAGGATTTTCCTGTGATTCCTGAAGTTTACTAGTGATGGGGCTGTGATGATTCTTACGGGAGAGAAGTTAAGAACCTCTATTCCGGCCTCAATCATTGGAGATAGAAAATCTTTTTTGAGGCTGAGACTGCCTAGCCCGTCATAAATTACTCTTACTTCCAGCCCTTCGTTCGCTTTTCTTATAAGTAAGTCTCGGAATCGCCTTCCTGTCTCGTCGTTTACTATAATGTATGATTGTAAGTGGATATGTTTCTTGGCGTTTGCAATCTCTTTATACATTGCATTGAGAGCGTTTTTTCCTGTAAAATAGAACTCTATGTTTAGGTTATGCTCTATAGGTGTGAGACTTCCTTTTAAGTTCTGAAAAATTAACTTCTTAAAAGGGAATAAATTATCACCTAATAAGTGTGGGTTTTTTGAGAGTAGCTCTTGCTGATCGTCACTTAATTTTTTTCTTAATTGGTAATCCGAGGCTCCTTTTCGGCTATATATTTTTTTCTTTCTGAAGTTTTGGCCAAGAAATATATAAAATATTAGACCAATATAAGGTAACAATATCAGGACTGTGAGCCATGATAGAGTTTTAACGGGGTCTTGCTTACGCAGTATCATTGTTGTGGCAGCATAACATGCCAAACATAGATTCATAAGATATAAAATCATTGATACTATTTGCCAAGATCCCGTCATACCTATCTGTTATTTTTTTCGTGCTACATATAAAACAGCAATTCCAAATGTATATTTATTGTAATTAGCTTCGGAGAAACCTCCTCTGATGAGCTCTTGAAGGAAATCCCCATATTTAGGAAATTGTTCTACCGATTTTGCCAAATATTTATACGCATTTTTATCTTTTGAGATTATCCCCCCTATAAAAGGCAGAATATTATTAAAATACATATTATATCCTTTGCGAAGTATTATGTTTTCTGGCTTTGCAAACTCTAAAATACATAATACTCCATCTTTTTTGATTACTCTGTGTATCTCTTTTATACATTTATCTCTGTTGTCGAAGTTTCTTATTCCAAAAGAGATTGTAACTGCATCAAAAGAGTTATTTTCAAAGGGTAATGATTCGGCACTTCCTAAGATAAAATCTATATCAGGCGATTTTATTTTAGCTTTTTCAAGCATCTTATCAGCAATATCTATCCCCGTAACGTTAATTCCATTCTTTTTTAGTTCAATAGATGAGTCACCGGTGCCACAAGCAATATCCAGTACATTAAGAGGCTTAATATTATTCTCTTGCGAATAGTTCTTCAGAAACCCGGTCATTTTTCTTCTCCATTTCTTATCAATATTAAATGATAATAGATGATTGAGAAAATCGTAACCATGGGCTATATTATTAAACATCCCTTTTATTGTCTCTCTATCCTTTTTTAACGTTTCAGTATTTTGATCCATTTCTATCTTTATTCAGGAAGGTACTCTGTAATATCTCCGAATGATATATCATCCATCCTCATTTCGCCTCTTGTAACGTGACCTAATAGAGTAATTGGAATATTATTATTAAACATATAATCTACCAAATCGTTCTCTTGTTCTTCATTTACAGTTATTAAAGCAGTATGTTTGCTACGTCCGAATAGGAAATCTTTGTCTTCAATCTCAGCATCTCCAGTAACATCAAAACCTAATTGATTAGGTGCCGCACACTCAATAAGAGATAATAACAAGCCGTTTGCAGAAATGTAATGGGCGCTGGTTATAAGCTCATTCTCAATGCTTTTTAGGATAGCATCAAGTGTCTCATTATTATTTATTCTGTACTCATTATCGTCTTCCATTTTTCCTACAAGGTAAATTGTATCACCTTTTGAATCAAATGCCATTGAAGTTATGTTTTTCTTTGACTTAAATAGCCCCAAAGCATTAATTACCCTATCATTTATATTTTTTGTAGTTAGGAATCTAGCACCTGTACACGCCAATTTAGTTAAAGCCTCATTGCTTGCAATACTTAGTGCCTTTGACGCATCGTTTACAACACTCTCTTTTGCTTCTCCTTTAGATATTCCAAGTGTAAATACACCTTTATTCACCCTCTCAATATCTGCATCATAAGGTGACTTGATATATTTTGAAATGTTTTTATTAAATTCAGGAGTTTCTGAAAGTGCTACGGCTATATCTGTTAAGTCGTCAAGTTCTTTAATTAATTTCTCGTAAATCTCTACCATAATTTGGGCCTTTTATAATTTAAAAACACGCTAATATACTAAAAAATGAGTAAAAAAAGATTTTGTGTTATAAAAAAAACAAATTAAATTTGCGCTCTCAAAATGCCCGGATGGTGAAATTGGTAGACACGCCACTTTGAGGGGGTGGTGCCGGTTACGGTGTGCAAGTTCGAGTCTTGTTCCGGGCACATATAAAGTTGTATAAAATTGTGATTTTGTCGTTACGCTTGGTTAAAAAATGCTCATTTACTAAAGTAAACTCCGCTTTTTTACCCATCGCAAGCCTAAAAATCCCTAATTTTATACAACTTTGCGTTTATGGGTAATTAGATTGTGATTTTGTCGTTACGATCGAAATATCTAATTTTATACAACTTTGCGTTTATTGAGTTTCAATAGCTCCTCGATATGGAAATAAAAAAAACGGTGCTGCAAAATTAAATTGCAGCACCATTTTTTATAAGGTATATTATTATTCCCACTCAATAGTTGCTGGTGGTTTTGATGAGATATCATAAACTACTCTGTTTACACCACGCACTTTATTGATAATTTCGTTTGAAACTTTTGCTAAGAAATCATAAGGGATGTGTACCCAGTCTGCTGTCATACCGTCATTTGAGGTAACGGCACGTAATGCGATTGTATATTCATAAGTACGCTCATCTCCCATAACTCCAACACTCTTAATAGGAAGAAGTATTGTTCCGGCTTGCCAGATTGCGTCATATAAACGGATTTTATGATCTTCACCCTCTTGAGTAGAACCATGTGCTTGTGCATTAGCTATAGCGCTGAATCCATTAGCTGCAGCAGGAAGAGTTGTCATATATTCTCTTAATGAATCTACATAGATAGCATCTGCATTTTTAAGAATATCTAATTTCTCACGTGTAACTTCACCTAGGATTCTGATACCTAATCCAGGCCCCGGGAACGGATGACGTGCAATAAGATCACGTTTAATTCCCATCGCGATACCAACTCTACGTACTTCATCTTTAAATAGAGAGCGTAAAGGCTCAACAACTTTAAGTTTCATTTTGTCAGGTAATCCACCTACATTGTGATGAGATTTAATAGTTGCAGATGGGCCGTTAACTGAGCATGACTCAATAACGTCTGGGTATATTGTACCTTGAGCAAGCCATTTTGCACCCTCAATTTTATGAGCTTCTCTGTCAAATACTTCGATGAATACTCTACCGATAGCTTTTCTTTTTCCTTCAGGATCCGATACACCTTCAAGAGCATATAAGAAATCTTCAGAAGCATTAACACCTATTACATTTAATCCCATATCCTGATAAGAGTGAAGAACACTCTCAAACTCATTTTTACGTAATAAGCCGTTATCAACGAAGATGCAATATAAATTCTTTCCAATAGCTTTGTGTAAAAGAACTGCTGCTACAGTTGAGTCAACACCTCCACTAAGTCCTAAGATTACTTTGTCATCTCCTAATTGAGCTTTTAACTCTGCAACTGTGCTCTCAACAAATGAATCTGCTGTCCAATCCCCTTTACATCCACAAATGTCGAATACAAAGTTTTTAAGCATGATTCCTCCCATATCTGAGTGGAAAACCTCAGGGTGGTATTGGAAAGCATAAGTTTGCTCATCTTCTATTCTATACGCAGCGTATAAAACATCGGATGTTGATGCTATAAGTTTTGCACCACTAGGTAATTTGTTAATTGAATCGCCATGACTCATCCAAACCTGAGAAGTTTTTGGAACATCTTTAAATAAAGGACATTCAATCTCCTCCACGGTAAGAATTGCTCTTCCGTACTCTCTGGTAGATGATGCGTTTACCTCTCCTCCGAAATGATGCGCCAAATATTGTGCGCCATAGCAAATTGCCAAAAGAGGAAGCTTTCCTTTTATAGAACTTAAATCTACTTGCGGAGCCTGCTCGTCTCTAACAGAGAATGGGCTACCGCTTAATATTACACCTTTAACCGATGAATCCAGCTTAGGCATGTTATTAAAAGGATGAATTTCACAATATACATTTAACTCTCTCAATCTACGTCCGATAATCTGAGTAAATTGTGAGCCAAAATCCAAAATAATGATTTTCTCTACCATATTATATATAAGGGATTAAAAAATTTGCCGCAAAAATACTATAAAAAAAGAATTATTTATACTTTTGCACCCGAATTATGCAAAATATAAGAAATATAGCAATTATTGCTCACGTTGACCACGGAAAAACAACTCTTGTGGACAAAATGATCTTGCAAGCACAACTTACAAGAAACGCCGAGAAGGCGGGTGAGCTTATTCTAGATAATAATGATCTAGAGAGAGAAAGAGGTATAACTATTCTTGCAAAGAATGTAAGTGTACCTTATAAAGGTTACAAAATCAATATAATAGACACTCCGGGCCACGCCGATTTTGGTGGCGAGGTTGAGAGAGTTCTTAACATGGCAGATGGTGTTCTATTATTGGTAGATGCGTTTGAGGGTACAATGCCTCAAACCAGATTTGTGCTTGGAAAAGCACTTGAGATGGGGAAAAAACCTATTGTAGTAGTGAATAAAGTGGATAAAATCAATTGCCGCCCTGATGAAGTAAATGAGCAAGTATTTGATCTTATGTTTACCCTTGGTGCTACAGAGGAACAATTGGATTTTAAAACAATTTATGGAAGCGCTAAACAAGGATGGATGTCACTGGATTGGAGAAAACCTTCTACTGATATTATTCCTTTATTAGATACTATTTTGGATGAAGTTCCTGCTCCTGAAGTAAAAGAGGGAACTCCTCAAATGTTGATTTCATCTTTAGAATACTCTCCTTATGTTGGTCGTATTGCGGTAGGGCGTATAACAAGAGGTGCTCTAAAATCTAACATGCCTGTTACTTTATGTAAAAGAGATGGTACTTTAGAAAAGAGTAGAGTAAAAGAGCTGATGATTTTTGATGGGTTGGGTAAAGCGAAAGTGGATAATGTACAATGTGGAGATATTTGTGCGGTGGTAGGAGTAGAGGGATTTGAGATTGGAGATACTATTGCTGATTACGAAAATCCTGAGCCACTTCCTCCAATTATGGTAGATGAGCCTACGATGAGTATGCTATTCTGTATCAATGATTCTCCTTTCTTTGGTAGAGAGGGTAAATTTGTTACATCAAGACACTTAAAGGATAGGCTAGATAAAGAATTAGAGAAAAATCTTGCACTTAGAGTGAAAGATGGAGCTACTTCCGATTCATTTATGGTTTACGGGCGTGGTGTACTTCACTTGTCTGTATTGATTGAGACGATGAGAAGAGAGGGATTTGAGTTGCAAGTTGGTCAGCCAAAAGTAATTGACAAAAATATTGATGGCGTAAGATGTGAGCCTGTTGAGCACTTGACAATTGATGTTCCGGAAGATAAGGTAGGGGCTTGTATCGAGCTTGCTACACGTAGAAAAGGGGCATTACTTCATATGGAACACAGAGAGGATAGAGTTCATTTGGATTTTGATATTCCAGCTCGTGGTATTATTGGGTTGAGAAGTAATCTTTTGACTGCTACTGCTGGTGAGGCTGTAGTAGCTCATAGATTTAAAGGATATGAGCCTTATAAAGGTGAGATTGAAAAAAGAAATAACGGCTCTTTAGTATCTTTAGAAACTGGTACTTCTATTCCATATTCAATGGATAAATTACAAGATAGAGGTAGATTTTTGATATTCCCTGGAGAAGAGATTTACATGGGACAGGTAGTGGGAGAGCATACAAGAGCAGATGATTTGGTTGTGAATATTTGTAAAACAAAGAAACTGACAAATGTTCGTGCTTCAGGATCTGATGATAAAGCTGCATTACCACCCCCAATACAATTATCACTTGAGGAGATGTTGGAATATATTCAAGAGGACGAGTTGGTAGAGGTAACTCCTAAATCTATGCGTATTCGTAAGATTTATCTTGATGAGAATGATAGAAAAAGGCGCAGAAATTAGTGCGCTTTTTTTCTCTTCTTAAAAAAACTTTAGTATTTGAAATATTTTATATACCTTTGCACGCTCTAATATCGTGACCCGAACTATTATGTCTGAGTGTAAAAATTATATAATACCTATTAAAGGTTTATCTCAGGGAAAGCATTTGTATGAGTTCTCTGTGGATGGTGATTTTTTTAGAGAGTTTGGTAATCAGTATATTAAAGATGCTTCGCTCGATGTTCAAGTGGAGCTGGAGAAGGGGAGCGGGTGGATGAATATTCACTCGGATATTGAAGGAGCCGTTACAATGGAATGTGATAGGTGTTTGGATGATGTTCAAGTGCCTGTTGATGTTCAAGCAAGTTTAGCTGTTAAGTTTGCTAAAATGAGTGAACATGATGTTGAAGATGATCAATTCTTAATAATGGATCCTACTGAAGCAGAGTTGAATTTAAGTCAATTTATTTATGATTATGTTTGTATTAATCTTCCATTGCAGATTGTACATGAAGATGGAGAATGTAATCAGGAAATGTTGAATAGATTAAGCTCAACAGAGTTGAAAAATGATGGTGATAATAGTAATAATTCACCATTTGGCAACTTGAAAAATTTGTTAGAAAAAAAATAAACAATTAAAATATTTTATAGAGATGGCACATCCTAAGCACAAAATTTCAAAACAACGCAGAAATAAGCGTAGAACTCATGATAAAGCAGTTGTTCCTACTTTAGCTTCATGCTCAAACTGTGGCACAACAGTAATGTATCACCACGTATGTCCTGAGTGCGGTTATTATCGTGGCAGATTGATTATTGCTAAAGCAAACGCTTAAATTATGCTTCAAGCATGATCAGAATTGGCATAGATGCAATGGGTGGAGACTACGCCCCCGAGAATGTTATTTTAGGGGCAATAGAGGCTTATTCTCATTTGGATAAAGATGCCAACAAGATTTATTTGATAGGAAATCAAGATAAGATTACCGAGGTCTGCCATCATTATGGTATTGACACCGGTAATTTTGTTATTGTACATGCCTCAGAAGTGATTGAGATGGGAGAGCATCCTGTAAAAGCATATTTAAAGAAGGTGGATTCAAGTATGAATCTTGGGTTTTCCTTACTTACGCAAAACAAAATAGACGTTTTTGCGAGTGCTGGTAATACAGGAGCGATGCTGATGGGGTCGGTACACTCTTTAAAAACTTTGCCCGGGGTAATTCGTCCCTGCATTTCAGCTATGATTCCACTTGCTAACGGGAAAAATATGCTTATGCTGGATGTTGGATTTAATTCCGATACAAGGGCAGATGTTTTATATCAATTTGCTATATTAGGATCTATTTATGCGAAATCAATGATGGGTATTGATAATCCTAGAGTAGCTTTGTTGAATATAGGAGAGGAGGAGGAAAAAGGTAATATGCTTACAAAAGAGGCTTACCAAATAATGAACGGATCTCCTGATTTTAATTTTGTAGGAAATATGGAAGCAAATACCCTTTTTAATGGGGGGATTGCAGATGTACTTGTTACAGATGGCTATGTAGGAAATATATGCCTTAAGCAAGCTGAGGGTATGTATGAGCTAGTAGCTAAATTGGGGGTTAATCATCCGTTCCTAAACAGATTTAATTATGAAAACTATGGGGGTACTCCTGTACTGGGAGTCTCCGCACCTGTAATAATCGGCCATGGAGCATCCACGCCACTTGCTATTAAGAATATGATTTTACAAGCACAATTAACTGCTAAAAATGGGCTTGTAGAGATGCTTAAAACAGCAATGGTTGGTTAATTTTGGCCCTTAAACCTACTACAATACAGATATGAGTAACGTAAAAGCAATTATCACCGGAATCGAGGCTTACTTGCCCGATTATATTCTTACTAATGATGAACTTTCTAAAATGGTTGATACCTCTGACGAATGGATAATGAGTAGGGTTGGGATTAAAGAGAGAAGGATTCTAAAAGAGGATGGCTTAGGTACATCTTTTTTGGGTGAGCAAGCTGTAAAAAAACTATTAGAAGCAACCAATACAAAACCGGAAGAGGTAGATTTATTGATTTGTCATACTGTGAGTCCTGATATGTTATTCCCTGCTACTGCAAATATTATAAGTGATAAATGTGGAATATTAAATGCTTGGGGCTATGATATGAACGCAGGATGTAGCGGATTCCTTTTCGGTTTTGAAACAATAAGAACATTTATTGAGTCTGGCAGATATAAAAAAGCAATTTTTGTTTGTGGAGAGAGAATGAGTGGTATGACCAATTACGAAGATAGAACAACTTGTCCTCTTTTTGGAGATGCTGCCGTAGCTATGCTTATTGAGCCTACAACAGAGGAGGGATTAGGCTTCCAAGATTCAATTCTTCATGTTGATGGTATTGGAAGACATTATTTATACCAAACTGCCGGAGGCTCTTTATATCCTCCAACAATTGAAACTGTAACAAACAGGCAACATTTCATTCATCAAGAGGGGCAACAGGTATTTAAATATGCTGTGTCAAGAATGGCTGATGTATCAGTTGAGATGATGGACAAACATACTCTTAATGCAGAGGATATAGCTTATCTTATTCCTCACCAAGCCAATTTAAGAATTATTGAGGCCACAGGTAGAAGAATGGGATTAAATAATGAGAAGATTCTTATTAACATAGAGAAATATGGTAATACTGCCGGTACCTCTATTCCTCTTGCATTGTGGGATTTCAGAGACAAATTTAAAAAAGGTGATACTTTAATATTCTCTGCTTTCGGAGCAGGATTTACATGGGGTTCTATACTATATCGTTGGGGATATTAGAAAATTATTATATCTTTGCACTCCCGTAAAACGGGAGTTGTTAATGTTGGCCCTATAGTTCAAGGGATAGAACGAAAGTTTCCTAAACTTTAAATACAGGTTCGAGTCCTGTTGGGGCTACAAGGTCTTAGTATCTTATCAAAGCTGACTAGGTAATGCTTAGTCGGCTTTTAGAAAATATATGGGGATGTTTTGGATTTGACAGCGCAAGACATTTGATAGTAAGCATACCGAGCTTCGTAACCTGGCTCGTTAATCTCAGATTTCACGCCTTTAACTGGCAATAA
>CAZYQA010000044.1:0-11727 GCA_964649555.1 uncultured Muribaculaceae bacterium | reverse complement strand
GTATTCTTATTCCTTCGATGGGACTACCTCCTCAAAATAATAAACACTGTTTAGTGTTTGTACGATTAGACTTGTGGTGTATCCTTCTTCTGAACTTTCGTCTTTAATGATTTCCGTCACAGGGCTTGTTCTCAGTACCCCATATTTGTCGTTCCCTTGCCAATCCTTGACATAAGACAACAGCATGTGGGAATCGACTGTGGGGAAGTACAGTAAGTCCACTAAGGAACCTATTCGCAGAGGATATCTTCCGTCTGTTCTTGTTTGGTTTGTATCTGCGTATGTAATGTTGTTAATTTTGAACATTATTACCTTTCTTACTATTTAGTATTTTGTATTTCTTATATTTTCTTGTATACTCATATGCATCTCCAAAAATATTCTCTACAGCTTTAGAGAATTTAGGCTCATAAGTTCGCACGACATTTAACTCTTCTTCGAAATTGCTATTATATGGACATCCAACGCAACCGGTTCTTTTAAGTCCATACCTGGTATAACAGTCACTATGAATGATATCGCAATATTGCTCGTATTCTTCTTTATCTTTATCTGTTATCCAAAATAAAGGTCTGTACTCATCATAGTGCTTAGAACTTGTTATTGAGGGAGTGAAACAATTTTTATACGTAGTTGCTCGTACCCCCCCCTCTTCTTTTCTAATCCCAGTAATGCTCAATTGACATCCTACCTTATTCGAAAACATGGATAAAGCTATGAAGTACACGGAAGCTTCGATGAACTCTACAGGTTCAGCTATGGAAAAATTTGGGGCGTACGAAGAAGGTATTGAAGCGAAAGCGAATCGTATGACCTCTGCTTTTGAGAAGCTTTCTATCACTTTACTTGATAGCGGAATATTGAAATTCCTTTATGATGCTGGAACATTTATTTTAAACGCAATTAGTTATGGGGATGCTGCTGTAGCTAAAATTATTATGGTAACTACCGCTTTACTTAGCATAAAGGGCATTGCCGCTTCTTTTAGCGCTTCTACTTTCGGGAGAAGTATATTAGGGAGTTTTAAAAAGGTAGGCTCTTCGCTAAAAATGGTAGGTTCTTCTCTAAAAAAATTGCTCCCAGATTTAGCTCTCTATATTGAAAGAACCACAGGGGTTTATGCTCCTATTGCAAAGTTTGGGTTAATGCAAGCTTCTCTTGCTACAAAAATAAAATTAACAACTATGGCGCTGAAGGAGCAAGCTATTGCGTGGGCTGCAAGTCCTTTAGGAATGGTTGCTATTGCAGGAGCGGCTATTTATGGACTATTTAAATTAACAGATGCGCTAACAACGACTGTTAGTGAACATAGAGAAGAACTATCTCAGTTTAAAACGGAATATTCCGATTTAAAGTCCGAGATAGATTCGTTGAACTCAGAACTAAAAACTACCCAAGATAGAATTGCGGAATTAAGCGGATATAAAACACTTTCATTCACAGACGAGCAAGAGTTAATCAATCTTCAGAGAATAAATCAGGAACTCGAACGCAAACTGTTTCTTAAAGAAGAAGACGAAAAAAAGAAACAATCTGAATTAAATTCTAAGTTTGTAAAAACTATGGATTCAGATGTTAACAAAGATTATGAACTCTACTCTAATTTCCGTTATGAAAACGAATATGGTTCTCAAGTATACAAATACATTAGTGAAAAAGAATACGCTTTCGAGGCCATAGAGTATTACAAGAAGTTAAAAGCTGAGTACGCAGGTGCAGTTTTATCGGGAGATAAGAAATCCGCAGAAAATGTCAAAAAGAATATTGATGAAATAGAGTCATATTTAAATCAAAAATCCGAACAATGGGCTTCTGATTCTGATGGCATAGCGTATATTGAAAACCCTATAACTGAAGAAGAAAAGCAGCTTAATGCACATCTTGATTTTATTAACGATTTCATGGATAAAAGAGCCATAGCATTAGCAGATAACCCCGCACAAGCTATGGCATTCGCTTTTTCAAGAGTGGCTGGAAAAGAAGAGTTTTCGGGGTTTATTGAAGAAATCAAAGGGATGGATTCCTATTTAGATATAGCTCATGTAAAATTCAAACCACTCTTAGATGCTCTAATTAGGTGTGGGTTTATTTCTGATACCAGTGCGGCTTCTTTGCAGCTTGTAGTAGATGCGGTTAATAAGATAGCAAGTGATTCGGGAGACAAAGCCGCCTCTAAGATAAAATCCATTTCAGATTCTCTGAAAGATTTAGCGGGAATTAAGGAACAGATTTCAGATTTTTCCACCGCTTTCAAGGAATTAAGGGACGATAAGGGTGTTGGGTTTGATACTCTTAATAAGATTAGGGAATCCTTTTCTGAATTTGTTCCAGAAATAGATAATTATATTTCCAAATTAGCCTCTGCTAATTCAAACACTAAAGAAGTTTCTTTAGTGTTTACAGAGCTAACTCTTGCAGCCCTTGAGAGTAAATATAGCGTGGAACAATTAGCAAGTGCTGATGAAAATTTAATTGCCAAGATGTTAGAATCTGCGAACGTAGCCAATGCGGACGAGCTTGCGACATACGCAGTTGCCCGAGCAAAGGAACAATTAGCTCTAAGCTCCGCATATGCTCAAAGCGGAGTAGGAGGGTTAATAAATTATCTCAATTCTGCTTCAAAAACATCAGGGATTTCAAAAAATGCTTTAGTGCAATTAGCCGCTCAAATCATTACAACAGGAAACACAGGTTTAAGTTTAGAACAACAATGTAGTGAATTACGGAGATTGGCAAGTGAGGCATACGGTGCAAGCAGTGCGATGGCTACAATTCTAAATCCATCAGCAGTTTCCTCTTATATGCTTTCTCATAGAGTAAATTCGGACGCTGCAAGAAAAGCCCTTATAAATAAAGCCCTAAATGAAATTCGAGATTCCGTAGAAACTCCTACGTATACTCCATCTGTGGGTGGTAGCGGCGGCGGTTCTTCTGAATACACAGCCGATATAGACAGTCTGAGAGCAGCTAAACAGAGACTTTTAGATGTAGAAAACGCTATAAATACAGCCGTCGCAAAAAGAGAACTATTAGATGAGAACGACTATGCTGCACAAGCGAAAGCTGTAGAGGAGCTTACTGTTCTTTATAAAGACCAACAGAAGGCACTTTCTCAACTTAATGACGCTCGGGATTCGGAAATTGACGGAATTGTATCAAAACTCAAAAGCGCTGGGTTTAATGTCACATATGATTCTACTTATAATAAATTTTGGGTAGACAACATCGAACTTCTTCATACTTTTTCCGACGCACAAGAAGAAGTTTACGATAAGCTTATCCAAGAAGCTGAAAAATATAACAAAGAAAATATCGAAGGCTCCCTTGAATGGTGGAAACTTCAAAAGACTATTGCTGAACTAACTAAGGAAGCCAGAGAGACAGAGAAAAACAATCTTAAAGAGATTATCGACCTTGTTAAAGACCAAATTAAACAGGAAACAAATGATAAGATTGACGCTCTCAATGAAGAAAAAGATACTTATAAGGAAATAGTTTCTCTTCAAAAAGAGTCTTTGGATTTAGCCAAAAGAGAGACTGACTATAAAGATAATGTAGCTAAGCTATCAAAAGAAATTGCGAAACTGCAAAATCAAGCTGATTTGCTTGGACTTGATTCTTCACGAGAAGCCGCTGTAAAAAGAGGACAAATCCTTGAAGAGTTAGCAGAAAAGCAAAAAGAGCTTGCGAACCTTCAAAAAGACAATTACATAGATACCACAAAAGAGTCTCTTGATAAAGATGCTGAAGCTTATGAAAAATCAATTGATAAGAAAATAAAAGAACTCGAAGATTTTCTTAATGATAATGAGAAGCTTACTAAAGCGGCGTATGACAGGATTGATTCTCAGGGTCAAAATTTATACAACGATTTACTAAAATATGTGTTAAAATACACCGAAATAAGTCGTAAAGAATTTGACGGGATGTGGAACTCTGCAATTGCTTCTGCACAAAAGTATGGTTCTGTTGTGGCGGCTTTGAATGGAGAATATACTGATTCTGCAAAAGAAAACAAGATTTCCTCAATTGTCGGACAAATGAAGCAAAACAGCGCTGATTGGCATAAGTCTGATGCAGCGGGTAGAAATCAGCTCTCTCAAAGTAATCAGAGTTTAGCAGAAGAGCTTAAGACACTTTTGCCGGGATTAACTTACAATAGCGCAGATGGCTCGTGGTATATAAACGGCAAAAAACTATATGACGTATATCATACTGGCGGAATAGTCGGTGGTAATGGAGGCACAAAACAGAATGAAGTTATGTCTTTGCTTGAGAATAACGAAATCGTTGCAAATGAAGCTCAGCAAGACACCCTATTAAATAACTTCAAAGCTCTTTCTTCCGAGAACGAAGCACTTAGCCGGTTATACTCTTATCTCTTTACGGAGATTCCCACTTTAATATCCCCTGAAATGATAAAGCTTAATTCCTCTATACCCGTACCCAAAAATACTGAGCCAAAGAATCAAGTTATTGTGGATGGCTCTATAACAATAAACGGTTATGCAGATGATAAAATATTATCTGTAATAAAGAAATATCCAAGAGTTCTTGCAGATGTGATAAGCAAGCAGCTTAAATCCTAACAGCAGCAAGAAACGGGAATCCTATCCCCTCTCTACATAAACAGAGAGGGGATTTTTAAAGGAGACGATACTTTTGTCTTTTTATACTTCAACTTTCACCTATGATGGTGTCTCATGCGAACAATATGGATTAGAGCTATATGAGGTTGACAACGCAGCTCAAAAAAGCTGTACGATTGGAAGCGGAACAAAAATACATGAAACACGCATTTCAAGAAGAAATGACGGCATTTTTTATGGTATTTCGCACAATGAACCGTTAGAATTTACCCTTGTTTTTGGTGTTACTGATAGCTATTTAGACCGTTTTGACATTGAAGCTGTAGCTGGATGGTTAATGGGAAGCAAATCTTATAAGTGGTTACATATTTTGCAAGAAGATATGTTTGATGTCAAATACAAATGCAAAATAACTGAGATAAGCACTTTTGACCACGGTTTGCTTCCGAGAGCTTTTATAGCTACTGTTGTGTGTGATAGTCCTTATGCTTACAAGGTCGCTCCGGCTATATCGGTCAATTGTGAAAGCACGGCAAGCTATATGTATTATAACGGCTCCAATATAGACGTAGCTTATAAACCTAAATTCACGATTAACGTTCCTGTCGGTACAACTTCTGTATCTATTATCAATGCTTCAAAAAACAATGAAGAATTTAAGATTTCAGGGCTTGATGGGACAGCAATGGTTATAACTGTAGATTGTAAAAATCAAATCATTGTGTCATCTAAAGGAACAAACCTATACACTAAATGCAATTTAAAATTTCCTTCTTTTAAAAAAGGTTTAAATACTTTAAATATAACAGGGAAATGCACTTTGACGATACCTCAAGAGTGGTACGTAAATGTTGGTTATTAAATTCCGCATTTAGCAATAAAGTACAATAAATAGACCTTCTTTGACAAATTACTTGATAATTGTGGTAATTGTGCTATGATTATTAAGTAATTTGAATTGGAGGGATAAAATGAAAAAATTTGTTAATGGGGGAATATATCAAGTAAATCTTAACGGAAAAAGTAATGCTGAATTTGTTGGTGAACATCCATCTCTAATAATTCAAACAGTTTCAGAAAAGGATTTGTATTATATTATTCCGCTTACTACTTATACAAAAGAGCGTTGGCAGAAGGATAAAGAGAAATTTGCTTGCAGAATTAAGAGCACAGGTTCAATTGCCTTGATTGATAAAATGCAGGTGAGACACAAATCTTTTATTAAGCGCAAGTCTATTTCTAAAAACTTTGACCCTCCCTTGTTGGTTGTTCCGACACCCGAAGAAATCGAAAATATAACTAAAAAATTGTGCTCATATATTACGGCTGCAACTAAGCATATGGCGTCTTCTTATGCTCGCTACTTTGAGGCATACGAGGAATTTAAAAGCCTTTGGATAAATTATATTGCTGGCGTTTTAAATGGAGAAAATTTGGTTTTAGATGGGTTTGTTATCTATAATGAAGATGAAAATATTTTATCTGTAAAATATAAACCATCAACAACATCAAGCCTACTAAATATTAGTGACGTGTCCTATATTATAGAAAGACATTGCCCTTACAGAACAACAGTAAATTATCAAGAAGACGTTCATGTGTTTATAATTAAAATATATAAAGATGTTGACAAAGCATAGATTAAGCGGTATAATCAATGACGTAGATAGGGTTGCTTTTAGCGTAAATCCAGCTACAAGTTATTTATAGCATTGTGTAAAGGGTATCCAAAAGGTGTAAATCCAGACACGTTTTGACGGAGTGGTGAAATATACACTCCGTTTTGCTGTATATAATTAGTTTATGCTTGCATATACTATTATTGTGTAAAGGGTGTCCGAAAGGTGTGAATCCAGACACATTTGCCGCCGTGGGCTTAATTAACACGGCGGTTTTCTATACTTATTTTTGCAACCCGAGTACTCAGGCTGGTACAAATAAAGGTGTCATCATTGTGAGATAATGCCGTTTTTTTATTATTTTGTTTCGCTTTTAAAATAATATATAGGGTTGTTGAGGTCGGAAATGGTTCCCGACACACTCTTTTAAGAGTACCTGAGATGATGGATACACCGCCCATCCAACAATCCAATGACTTAGAAGGGCCGCCCTTAATAGGGCGGTCTTTTTCTATGTCTAAAATGCCCTAACTTGCACAAAATTAAATACCGCAAGAGTGGGGTTAAACTGAAAAGAAAAAGGAGGGCTTATGAGAATAGATTTATCAACTATCCCAAGAGATAGCGAGAATCATGTGCTTCCCCCTACTGTAATATTAAAAACCCGTAGCGATAGCACAATAGGCTCTTTAGGATATTATCATAATTTAGAGTTACATTTAAAATACACTGAGCTTTCAGAAGGGACTTTCTCTATCCCCGCTTCGGTTGACGATGTAGCTGTCCCTTTTTATGATAAGGTAGTAAAAGGAGCCACCATTCAAATTGACCCTTATGGGGTCTTTGTTATTTCTAACACTGATGTTCAAAATGATGGAGTGTCGGAAATAAAAACAGTTTCGTTATATTCCAGAGAATATGAATTATCTTCAAAGAAACTCGTGTTTGCGGCGGGGACATATAATTTCTATAATCCTGTTGACCCAACAGACACACTCCTTGGAATGTTCCTTGAGAAAACGAAAAACTGGACTATTGGAGAAGTGGATAGCTCCCTTTATGGAAGATATCGCACTTTTGACGATACGCAAACGAACATTATAGATTTTGCATACGGTGAAGCTCAAGCTTCTTATGAGTGCATTTTTGAGTTTGATGTCTATAATCGGAAAATAAATGTCAAAGACGCTAATTCTGTCGTTAATACTTTGCCCATATACTTATCTTTAGATAATTTAATAGAGAATATGCAAATAACGGATAGTGACGATAATATCGCCACTGTTCTAAATGTATATGGCGCTGACCCTGTAACGATAAGAGACGTTAACCCTATCGGCACTTCCTCTATTTATAATTTAGGATACTATATTTCGACGGGAGAAATTCCTGAAGATGTAAAAACCAAATATCTTTCATGGAAAAATAAAATAGTAGAGCTTCAGCCTTCTTTTAAAAACTTCGTTGCATTAAGAGCAAGTGCCTCTTCAAGATATATTATTGAGGCAGCTCGTTTGACTGATTATAAAAATGAGCTTGCAAATAAAGACAATCTTAGAATTGTTAAGACGCAAGCCCTTGCTTTGGCAACCACAGAAGCTTCTAAATTAAGCTTGCAAGCAGATTTGCAGCAAATTGCAATAGAATATTTAGCGATAGAAAGTAAAATACAAGCCCAAGAGACGCTGTTGACAAATATTAAGAATGAACAAGACGGATATTCTGCTTCTATAAACGCTGTGGTAAATCAGCTAAAGTTATCCAGTTTTTTCACACCAGCGGAATTAAAAGTGCTTGACCACTATTTTTCAGAAGAAGATTTCAGCGATACGACTTTTGCCGTATTCGACGTAGATATTAGCGGCGCAAAGGATAGCTATAAAACACTATCGGCAATGAATTTGTCATTCTCTGATGTTGTAGTCCATGATGTTGCCGTTGCCGGAGGAACCCATAGTATTTTCGACATAGCTTCTGGTAAGTTATCTATTGCAGAAGAAGGTTATTCCGTTTCAGGAGATATAATCAAATGTACTTATGATTATTTAGATGGAGAAGCTGTTCTGAGTTTTTATCTTGGAAAGACTACAATAAATGATGAAGTAGTGTCTGGTGTCACTCTGACTTGTGTTGGCAGTACAACCATGCTGCCTTCCGCTTTTCTTTCGTCTCTTACCCAAAAGAGTATACAGCACACAGATGAAGAAAGAAATGCGACTTATACAGAGATATATTATGAGGGTAGCATAACACTTCCTGTCACAAACGGTACTGTATATATAACAAGAAGCGTATCAGATTATCAGCAGATTTCCGTTTCTCAAGAGCTGTATGACTTTGCTCAGGAGCAACATAAAAAGGCAGCATATCCTACTTATCAGTTTGAAATCCAGTCTGGCAATTTTATTTTCTCTTCGGAATTTATACAGTTCAGTGAAGAGATTAAATTAGGAAGTGCTGTTTATCTTAGGCTTAACGAGAACAAGGTTTTAGAACCTATTTTGCTTGAAATCTCTCTTGATTTTGAGTCCCCTGAAAACTTTTCTCTTGTATTTTCAAACGAATTCCAAAGAAATGATTCAGTAAAGACGATGCAAGACATCATCAAGAAAGCTTCCTCTACAAGTCACTCTTTCGATATGGCAAAGTTCGAATATGGGAGTTGGAAGTCAAGTGGTGGAGCCGGTGCGTTAGCTGAGTTCTTAAAAAACGGAGTAGATACTGCCTATCAGACTGTGGTGGGTGGTTCCAATAATAATGTCATTTTTGACAAGTCAGGAATATCCATCAAAGCTGACGGCGATTCAGACTATTTGAAATTAGCTAACGGCATGATAGCTATTATAAATGATACTGACAAAACCGCAAAAACTGCCATAGGTAAATTCCATAATATTGAAAATAATACAGATTACTTTGGAATAAACACAGATGTCTTAGCCGGTAAACTACTTACGGGAGTTCAGCTCTTTATAGAGTCCTCGACACTGGCAGGAAACAACGTCACCCAATTCAAAGTGGACAGTACGGGTGTGTTTTTAAATAACAGTAGATTTTATTTGCAGTCAGTCGAGGGTGGCAGAATGGGCTTAGACCCCAACTATGGTTTCTTTGGTGGCGCTGCTTCTCTTTTCAATGTGACTGACACTGGATATGTTACTCCAAGTTTTATAGATACAGATGGGACAACGGTTCTGTATGACGAGAACGGGTTCCCTAAAGATGCAAATTTCTGGATTGACATAAACGGCAATTCATGGTTCAAAGGCACTGTGTATGCCACCGCTGGCGAGTTCACTGGCAAGATTAAGGCACAAGATTTCTTGCTGCCAAGCGGAGATAGTTTCCAGTCGGTTATTGATAATCAAGGCAAGATAAAAAGCGATTTCCTTGATTTAGGCAACATCCAACTTGACGGTGTTACTGGCGATATCAACATGTCTGGCAATATCACAATGGGTGGAAATATTAACTTATCTGGTGGTAGTATCACTTGGGGTAACAACTCTCCTGTTAAATATCAATTCTCAGTAGACGGCGTAAATAACTGGCACGACACTATGGCTACAACAGATAAATACCGCCGTGATTCACTCGACGGCGGTATTACATGGGGTAATGCTTATCAATTTAAAGGAAGCGATGGGCAAAATGGTAGCGATGCTTACCTGCCTACGTATATAACCAATACAATTATTAGCGAAGGAAGAATCGCAGCACCTATAATAGAAGCAAATGATTTTTCGATATACCCTAATTCAAATACCGATTTCGATGGTGCTTTTAATATACATGGCAACTACGACCACGTTTCCCATGTGAGTCAATATCATTTTTTTCAAATAAGATATAGTGGTACAGGAGGTGCAGATAGCACTCCTGCTGTTATGATTTCTTCTCCGGGAGGAGCTTCCATTCGTTTCATTAGTACCGGTGGAGATTTCGACTTTTCAGGGGCTACGGTGCATGGTTTAAGAGCTACGTTTGGTTAATAGACTTCAATATAATAGCTTTCATGATATAATCCAATATTAATTGTCTTGTTTATATTATAATATTCGAAAACGTCATTAATACAGATTTTATCCCCAAAATACCTAATACCATTAATCTCATGCAGTCCATTAACTTTAACATCGTGAGAATATAACCTTTTACCATCTTTTTCAATCCACATTGGAATATAATATTCACTGGGTGAGGTGTATTTCTTTTCTTCTACTCCGACAGTAAATATTTCATCTATTGTAGATGTTGGTTTTTTTATGCATATTAATCCGTCAACGTAGGGATTTTCTGTTTCTTTAATCTCAAATTCTTCCAATAGTGCAAATCTGAAAAGTGAGTTAAACTCCCAAGAGCTTAAATAACTCCAGTCGGGGTTGTGTGTATTGACGCATATGTCGTATGTAAATAAAAGTGTTTCGTCTTTGTTTTTAATAATTGTATAATTAATACCAGCATACGGTTCTTCATTTAATAAATATACTTTATCTTTCACTTTTAATAAATTAATTCGTACATCTTTGACCGCATTCGGTTCCAATGGTATGCTTTCATAATCATCGCTCTCCCCTACTGTTGCCATGCGCTTTTCGGGGTCATAACCCACTTTAAGCCCATAAGCTTCAGCAATTGCACGAAGGGGCGCATAGGTGGTTCCCTGATATTCAAACACCATAACATCATTGCCGTTAACATCCTTTGGTTGGAACACTTGGTTATTAACCTGCACCTTCATATCGGTGTTAACGGTGATGGTCAGTCCTGCGGCTGCTAAGACAGGAATTGAAAGCGAAAACACTAAAACAGTTGCGATGATTCCCATTAAAAATGATGGTATATTCTTCTTCATAATATCCTCCTAATAATTACTTGTGTTGCGCTCGTTTTTTTTAATAATTATACTTTCCCTTGCGTTTTATTTTCTTTTGTGCTATGATTTATTTAAGAAGAAACGGGGTTTCCCCCGTTTCCCCTGTGCTACTTAGAACGCTTGTGTCCGCAAGCGTTCTTTTCTTTTATGTAAGAACACAAAGAAAAGACACATTCTAATACTACGGTTACTAAAACCACAATATCAGATATGAGATTGATGCTTGACGTATCCATCAATTTCCTCCTTCTTCTGTAATTTAGGTTTGCGCCCAAGTTTGCAAGACGCTCCCTCATTACATCCGAATTAAGAAATTACGTTCCGTAACACAAGTATATTATATATGATTTTTCATAAATCTCAAGCATATGTTGGGATTATCCCCTAATTTTAGGTATTATGTATACAATTTTAGCTTAAATCCAGCAGAATAAATATTGAAAGGAATAAAGATGCCTGATACAATAAATAGCGGGGTGCTTAAACGCATGAGCGCTATTATAGGAATTTGCGGAGAAAACTTTTGCTCCTTTATCGCTGATACTCGAAGAGTAAAAAGCAAAAACGGAGATTGGGAATTTTCTGATGACAATACGAGCAAAATTTTCAAAATAAACGATAGGGTTTTATTTGGTTTGACCGG
>CAZYQA010000043.1:0-11938 GCA_964649555.1 uncultured Muribaculaceae bacterium | reverse complement strand
AGGATGGAGAGATATGTTCATCAAAGCTAAAACAAAATAACCCTTACTTAATAAACAATTCAAACTTGCATAGCAGATTTACCAAACTCGCTATGCAAGTTTTTTTTAAATATCGTCGTCGTCGTTTTTTTTAACTCACTCAACTTCAATGCTATACATTTTTAAAACAGTACAAGAAATAAAAATATCAAACTTCACCTAATTGATAATCAATATTTTACAAAAAACCAACGACGACGCTTATTAAACTCCTAACGAATCTACACATCTAAACTGGCAGCATGTGGCAGAAACCCCACCTAGAACATGGCTTATTGCATGAAGCCGCAGTGCATTAAGCGGTTTTATGGGAAGCATGGGGCAGAAAAATATCGTCGTCGTCGTTTTTTACAACTCACTAAACCTCAATGCTATACATTTTTAAAAACGTACAAAAAAACAAAAATATTAAACCATATACAACTAATAATCAATGTTTTACAAAAAACGATGACGACGCTTATAAGAAGATCGAGCCAATTCCATCATATACGCTTGACATATAAACAGAACGCTCGATCATAAATAAATTACGAATAATCTAGAAAAATCAATCCTTTACGCATCGAATGTTATAACCATAGGTACGGCCAAAATTAACTATAGAAGAACCATCAGTGCCAAAAAAAAGATACCAAGCACTAGATGAAAAAGTAGCAGAGCTCGTCCAATAAGTGCCAGCTCTGCCGGCACCAGCCAACGCCCCTGTACGATGACCTGCAGCAGGCAAGAATACCGAAGCCTTAGTTGTAGGGTTGAAGAATAATTTTCCTACATAAGCTACATTAGCAGATGTATTTTCAACGGCTGAAGCTCCATCTTTAGCGCCAGCGGGGGGAGTTAAGGTCCTACGATCAAAATACCCATCAGCATAATATCCCCATATTTCATTAGGAGTAGCTGTTGATGCTTCCTTAACAGGAGGACTAACGAAAAAAGATTGCCTAAACTCCGAATCAATAACTTCACCACTATGATTACTACCACTAGTTATACCATCTGTTGGACGATGATAGCCTACGGGGCACGTTTCCTGAATATCCATAATACGATTGGGAGCAGTACCAGAGCTCCAAAACTCATAAGGTGCAGAGAATTTATTATAATTATTCCAATCATCATTAATACCTAAGCCAGAATTTTTAAATGGAGCATAAGGATTTGAAGGGTGATAAGCTCTACGAGAAAATTTATCATTAATATCAGAGAAAGTAGTTGGCTTAGCCCATTGCCAAAAGGCACCTGCTTGAGTTGGGTATTCTGTAAAAACGCCATCGCGTGGACCAACCTGAGGATGATTTTTTATGCTTTGTCCACCTAATAATGATCCATCTATTAATTTAGAAGCAGTAAGATTATATGGAGAAATCTTAACAGCAGAAGGGCGCCAATTAGGAGCAGAAGCCCAAGCAGTTTGATCATTACCATAAGGATCGGTGACACTAAATAAATAATCGGGATCATGCCCTTGACGCAAGAAAAGTAGCTGTTTTTTAGCTTCATCGGCATAAGTGATAATAACCGTAGCATAGCGAGCAGGATTAGTCAATTCATTATAGCCATTCTGATTGTTAAATTCACTTGCAAGCCCTATACGAAACTCAATATACTCAGGGGTTTTATCGGTAACAGCACTAGAAATTGTACCTTGCACAAAATGAGATGCAGTAGGAGAATTAGTCACAAGAAAGTTCTCAGCAAGATTATTATTCATTGGGTAAGAGCTATTAGGATCATAGGAACTATCCAGAACGATATCATCCGAGGCAAAATAATTCCCATGTTGATATACAGAAGCAGTCCAAGCGCCCGCATTTGCATTTAATGTTACAGGAATTCGGATAATACGCTCTCCCCTCTGCGAAGCTCTCCAGAAAGCTCCCGTATAGCTCATTTTATCATTAATCATAACACCCGCATTACCATCATCAAGTATTGGAGATAGCGCTCCCACATCTTGAGAAAGTACATAAATCTTACCAACGTGCAACATCTTATTTGTAGAAGCAACATTAGCAGAAGCTATATTTCCTAAAGAAAAAACCTGAGTTTTCACAGCAGTTGCATATATCGCGCGCGTAATAAAACGGGCACGAAACGTATTACCTGTACTTAATCTAAGATTAGAGATATAAGTTGCCGGAACAGCACCTCCATCAGAAGGTGTGACACTTCCGTCCAGATTAAACGTAAGAGTTTTAGCAAAAGCATTAGGAACCTCGGGCACTAATCTTACCATATTAACCACCTTACTATCATCGGCACTAATAGTTGATTTAACCAACACATCCACCTGTGTAAGTTGAATCTTAAGATCCAAAGAGCCATTATAGATATCAAGCCCCGAAATTGGAGCTGAAGAAAAAATAAGATTATCTGCAAACTCTTGCCTTGCAGGCTCACTTGAAGCTATCCAATCAGACACATCAGGCCTTGGGATATTAAACTTAAAAGTTTTAGCATTAGCAATAGGTAAATCTATTAGAAACTTTTTACGCACATGCACAGCCACATAATTACAATTTGAAAACAACCCTGTACCTGCAAAAACAGCAGTACCATCATCCTTAATACTAAAAACAGAATAAACATAATTTTTTCCGGTAAAAGCAGTATTAGAGCTATTAAGTTCGCAGAATACAATCTCATCATCCTCGAGCCAAAAATAATTATCAATATTTGGATCACTCATATCAATCCCCACACGAGTAGAAACATCGCCGAAAGCTCCTACCGAGAAAGAGGTAATAGGATCACCCGAAGGAAGTTCATTAGGATCTTCGGGAAAAACTTCTGAATCAATTTCGCTTTTAGCACAACTTACTGCTACACATAGCAAAAAAATATATATAAATAATCTTTTCATACATTTAATATTATTATTACTAACGCCAATTTATAAAAAAGCTCCACTACCAAGGCTCATAACCCGAGCCACCTGGAGGAGAAACATAAATTTTGCGAACACAACGCACAGCATAGCCTGAATTAAAACTCATCTCAACATTAGGCCTTACATTAATAGAATCAAAATCAAAACTATAAGCAAGCTGATTATTAAAAACGCTACAAGACCAGAATGCAGCGCTCTCACTACCCATCGTTGTAATACCCGACGAATTACGATACCCAAAGGCAGGTACAAAAATTAATTGTTTACTCTCGCTCCCTTTAGGGAAATAAGCACCGGCTAGCCCAGATGAAGTATATTTTGCGCTAGTCCAATGTTTGCCATACTGGACATTGGCTGTTTGCCCTGTCATAGTTATATAATCCTTAGAAGTAAACATTTTATAGCCTGAATCATAATCTTCAATCTCCTTATTACTCATATTTTTTATCTGCTCAGCAGTTAAACCAATCAATTGGCAAGGATCCCCTTTACCCAATTTCACATTAGCCCCATTATGATAAGCACGAGTAGAAATATCAACTACACCTGAATTAAAATCAGACTCTGAAAACACAGGCACGTTAATATAATTATTATAATTTATAGCAGTAGAAACAGGATCGAATAATATAGAACTTGTGCTCCACTGGCCAAACTGATCGAAGCCAACAACACTACCAAATTTAAAAAACAGCACTCTACCATTACCATCCACATTTAACTTGCCATTATCATCTATCGATACATGATCTGGATATGCAGCATCATAGCCAATCTGCCTAACAGTAAGATATTTAGGTGTAAGCATGCCCGGACGAGATAATATAATATTCGCATTACGGGTATAAGAATTATTACTCGGTGCTATAGCATGATAATCAGGTGTACTACAAGCACCGGTTTGAGACTCTGCTGCATCATCTACCACCCACCAAGGAGAAATCCTAAGCCAACTCGCATCAGATGTAACCGTCCAAGGTATCCCCGAATCATCTGTAACATTAAAAGGAGAAGCAACATCACAAGAGCGAAGATCTAATAATTTCTCATTCAGCATATCATTAGAAGTAATATCACCATCGTTTAAATTCGCTATTACTCCTACCCCCCTTACACACCTTACTCTATAGCTATCGGACTTCAATGCAATAGAAGTAGCAACATTATCATCCGCAGCTGGATTCACCACAAAAGCATGAGTGGCACCCTCCTCTGAAGAGGTCCAATAATAATTATTTAAAAAAGAAAGAGCATAAGTGCTCTTTAAAGCCCACAAATCTGCAAAAGAAGGGAGGTACCATTGCGTTTCCCAAACCTCAATTTTGCCATCGCCATTTAAATCCCTATTTTTTTCATGGCAATGGCGGGCAGCAGAACTATTATCAACAGGGTGAAAATAATCTGTTGTACCGTTAGAAGTAGGATAAAAATAAGGAAAGCCAGAAGTAGCAGTACTAGAAGGCTCAGTAACAGGGTAATCTCCCGTTCTTGGCCATTTGGGGCGATAAATAGAAGTAGCATCCTCACTCCAAACCGGAACATCTGTACCACTATCAGAAACACCTGAATAAATAGAATTAGCAGTAAGGAATGCCCCCCTACTAAAGCGGTCATTATCCGGATAAATCATAGTATTATTATACCCCCACTGCATAGGTAGCTCAGCCTCTTCAACACTCTCCACCTCCAACTGATGAGGAAAAGACGTTATCCCACTTGTCTGAAAAATCTCAAATGTTTTCACCTCCTCAAAGCCATTAGCTCTGGTATAACGCACACGCAAAAAAGCATCTCTTACAAACCCTTGTGATCCCTGATCCGCATACAAATAAATACGACGAGTAGTAGTAAAAGCAGAGTTCTCAAAAGGGATATTAGTAATCCTATAACACATCCTATGCGTCGCCTTATCAAAAGGGAGCTCATCATCATCGGCAGGATACTCCTCAGAGCCTAGCAAGCTCCACATATCTGTAGCACGAGAAGGATTAGCATTTCTAAACCTTTTATGAGGAATATACTTAGGGCGCACAAAAGTGCCAACATCAGCCCCCTCAGCAAACTGCTGCCACAATCCGCTCCCTTGTTTAATAGAGTGGCTATACAAATCCAAAGGGGAAACCTTAAGCCAAGTTGCACTAAACCCCCTATCATTATAGGCATTTTTATAATAATCCAATACCTCAATGGTAGCATAGCTTATATTCACCCCATCACCTGCACCTGTGATATCAATATAAACATAATCGGGATGAGTATCAAAAACAATATCACTACGATTAATCACAACACTAAATTCACTATCAAAATTATCTATATTAGTATCAATATTGATATCATTAATACCCTTTACAGTAACAGTAAACTGCTGATTATCGCCGCGAGAAACATCATAATTAGAGTGATTATCTCTACCAAGATAAATAATTGCCTGCACCATTTCCGAATTAGAACCATCACTAAAAGCACCATGAATAATAATAAAAGTAGCCTTAGCAGGAGCATACCACGCTTTATTCAGATTATTCCCATCATTAATACTTCCACCCGAAGGGGGAGAGAGGCTATTAGGCACCCTCCCACCCCGTCTATTCTCAAACATATAAAAGCTGGTAGTACGATCACCCGAAACATCCTCATTAAAAGCAAATTTAGAAGCAGTAGTAATAAAATCTGTACTAATATTCGGATCGGTAGCATCTGCAGCACCTTGCAAAATAAAACTCTTGCGAGGAAGATTCACAATATCCCAGCCATAAGCTACAAACGATGAACCGGCAGGAGTCTCATCCTTAACTACAAGATCAATTCTGGAAGAGAGAAAAGAGAGCTCAATATCCAACGTATTACCCGTACCCGGTTGAACATTCACCGGAGCACTCTCTCCAATAGAAATAAGGCCGGCCTGCCTCTCAAACAGATCGCCACTATCACTAAGAGTTGCAACCATAGAGGCGAGCTCTGCACGATTAGCAACCCTCAATAACGAATTCGAAAACTCCATATCCTCTCTCTCAGTTGCCGTTGAGCCCATATTGCACAACACAAAAATAGTATGTCCATTACCAGATCTGGTATCTATCGTAAGACTATTACCTATCACAGTACCATAATATCTATTAGTGACAGCCTTACCACTAGAATTAAAAATAATAACATGAAGATTATCCATCCTTTGTTCATCGGCAGAGCTTAGCCCCCCACTTTTTATAGGAGTATGTGCCGACGCATTCAACGAAATGCGCACACTAGCATCCCCATCTGAGATAACCCCTACCCTATCCAAATCATTTTCACACCCACAAAGAGCGAATAACAGAATAGCTAAAAAAAATATCAGTTTTCTTACCATACCAAAATCATATAAAATAGTTACTCCCAAACCTTCCAAACATGCTCCACACCCCAAGGGGTAGTAACAAAAGATACACTCACTTGCGAATCACTTACAAACACAAGCAATATATTAAGCATTTTACCCTCAACAGCAATCAAAGGCTCACCGTTATCATTAGCAATAATATTAGCTAATTGTTTATCATTATGATAAAGCTCCATAGAAAGAGAAGAGCCCGGCACAGAGGGAAACAAATTAAAAGTAGGCGTAACAAAATACTTCTTCTCATCAAACTCACCCACAGGCTTATAATGAGCTTTATCACCTCCAAAACGCCCATAAAAATCCAAAGTAGAGAAAGTATGCCCCAAATTCACAGAGAGCTCATCAGCCTGATCCTTACCAATTCCAAACCTCTTTTCGAGCCCCACCACAGTAATATTAGCACAAGCAATCTTACGGCGCAAAGGGATCTCAATCACCTGCCAAGGATCTGCACTCTTATTAATAGGCAAACTCCCGAAAAACAAATCATCGGGAAAAACATAAAAATCCTTAGACCTATCCCCACTTTTGACATCCATACTACGCATAGATACAATCCCATTAGAAATATGATCCCCAACATTAAAAGCAGGCATAAAAACATTACCACCCTTATCATTCCCAAAAGAGACAATATTCAATTTATTATGCCCCGGATAATCAATCTCAACATCATCCCCAGCCACACACTCAATATACTCCAAGAAGAGCTCATTCTCATCAAAAATATAAATCGAAACATCACTCACAAGAGTTTGATTCTCCTGCTCACTATTGCCATCAACCGTTTCATACGCTTTAATACTAAGCGTAGGGCGAAAACAGATGCTATTATCCTCCTTGGTACAACCCAGAGCTAATAACACCAATATTGCCGAAAAAGCAACACAGATACAATGCCTATAAAAACTACGCTTAATCATATCAAAAATATTAATTAAACTCCTTATTTACACCAATAGTAGCCCAAGAAGCAGGAGTAATTGTAACATCAATAGAAGTAGGTACAATAGGAATAGAAGGATCATCGGTTCCACCTCCACCAATTACAGGATTACCCTTTAAAGAAAGAGTAAGAGTAAAAGCCTTACCGGGCTCAATCACATAATTAATATCATTCCCATCAAAACGAGCAGGGAAATAAATACTCTTTCCACCCGGAGTACCATCATAAAACTTCGCAAAAATAAAAACGGTAACAGGGAAAGTAGTAGTAGCATCCTCAAACGCACCGCTATTCTCAAATAGATAGAAAAACGCATTCTCACCAGCGCTAAGAGAAGTAATATCCTGATCATAGAAACTCATCACCTGATAGCTTGATGTAGGGCTATTTGCATTACCGGGTACATTAGCAAAAGCATCCATATTAATACCTGCATAAAAAGGGGCATCAGCAACAAGCTGAGAAGACTCAGCAAATAAAAAAGACTTACTTTTAGCATTAGCAATCACCACATTGGTAAGATCAACATACTTGCCAGAGCTGCCAACCTCAGGGTTACCTGTATTTGGAGTACTCCAATTCTCCTCAATCACCACCTTTATACGAGCAGGCAAAAACTTAAGTACAATATCAGCAGTAGCTGTATAGCCGGTGCCAAAATCAATTAATGCACTATTCTTACCCACCTGATAAACACTTGCACCCGTGCCATCAGCAGCCGTAGGAAAAACCTGAGAAGAAGCACCGGCATTATCCATATCAACAGTAAAAGCAACAAGATCATTTTTTGTAACAATACCACTCATATCCACAATAGCAGAAGCATTTGCAACCACATAAATATCAGAAAGAGCGGTAGTAACAGAGATTTCGGAATCGGGCGCAACACCGGTAAGGCTGGTAATGGGAGCGCGATCCGAAGAGCCATCAGCACGGAAGAAAAAGATAGTATAATTATTAATCTTACTATCCACATTATCGGAATCCAAAGAGCCACCGGCACGGCTAATTTGCCCACTATTACCGGTAATACTAATCTTAATTGTTGCAGGGCTACCTTGCTTAGCAGCATCCTCCTTATCACCATCTTTAGTACAAGATAGTAACCCAAGCCCAACAAGGGCACAAATCAATAACTTTTTCATAAGTTCTATTTTTAAATATAAATTATCGCTTTAATAACTGTTTCAAATTACTTGATGCTATTTCACAACCACTCTCAGCCCCTCTTTCAAAAAACTCAATAGCACGATCAATATCCTGTAGCATCACATAACAAGCCCCAATAAAGTTCCAAGAACGAGGATCATGCTCCACTGCCAAAAGCAGATTAAGAGCACTACTATAATTTTCATTGGCAATCATATCAATTGCAGCATTAATAAAATCGGTATCAGCATCCCCAACAACATTATAAAAAACGGAGAGTTGGCAAGAGGATGCGCCTCCATTGGGGCTAATCACAAAACAAGCATCCGGCAAATCACTAATCACCCCTTTAAGATAATTTTTGATAGCCAAAGCACGGCGGGAATCCCCTGAAATACGGATACTATTAAGTTGAATACGATTATCCATGCAAACACAATTCAGAGCCTCCACCAGCTCCGCAAACACCAGCCTGTTGCTCCCAACACTCATATCCACATCAACACTTGCAGAGGAGAAATTCACACCCATATTCTTATTAGTGAACTTCCATAAAATAGCCTCACTGCTAGGCACAAACTGGATCTTGGAATCCAACTCAATATACACATTATGCTCAAAAGACAAATTAGAAGACAAAACTCTAGGCATGATCCCCTTCTCATTAGCAGCATCCTCCAAAACACCATCCAAGAGAAGAGAAGAGCCATTCATCCAACTCTTATAAGGGAAAGTAGAAACATAGCTCAGCACCTTATTACTCTTTGCCTTAATAATATTTCCGGTACGCACCCTATTACTCCTATAATCTAGGATCTCGCCTCTGCGAGTCTGCAATATTATAGGATCAAAAGAGATTTTCTCGGAGCCATTCACAACCACCGGAGTAAAAGTAACCGTATAATTATTCTTCACCAGAGCAGAAGATACCTTAGCCTGAAACGACACTACCAAATTAGTATCGCTCTTAGTAACAGAGACATCTGCAATATCCAGAAACTTCTCCCCATCAATCCTATTTTGCGCAACCGCACAATCAAAAGCACATAGCCACAAAACAAAAAAAGCTAATCTAAATTTCATTTCTTACCTCCACGTTTAATAATATACACAATAGAAATGCCCCCCCTAGTGGGCCCGAAATAGTGGCGTTTAGCTCCCACCTCCAGCTTATTGCCACAAGTAACACACTTATAGCGATCATACTTAAGATAAGCATACCCCACCCCTATATTGAGCTCCAAATTCCACCTAAGCCCCAGAATAAACTGATAGCCATAAGATAAACCAACCCCTGCACCCATCCCCTCATAGCGCGAATCGGCAGACTCCTTGCCAAAAAGCAAAGGGAGCTTATGCTCAGAAACATTATATTGAGAGCCCAAGATATGCGCACCAAAAAAATGCCCATTAAACTTTCCAGCAGGCCAATAGCGATACTCCAGCTGAGCAAGCCAATGCACCAACTTCTTATTCCCATTATTCCCCTCCAAGTTCCAAGGATTATAGCCTCCCCCCACATCCAAAGATGAGTGAGTAGCAAGAGCAACCTCCATACCTATATTGGGAGTAAGAGCATAAGCCCCATAAAGAATATTACTTTTCAATAACAACTCCTGAGAGGTTGCCTGAAAACTAATAAACAGGAAAGAGATAAATAGTAATCTTTTTAGGCTCATCATAAAATATATTAATCAAAAAAGGTAAGATACACTTAAAGGAGAAGCAAAATATCGCATCTCCCCTAAGTATCAATCATATATTAATTATATCTAATCATTTAGCATTAGTTTGTTTTTACGCAGCGGACGGGTATAAAATCCACTGAAGAACTAGACGGCATAGGCATAATCCCAATCATTTCGCTCATATAGATAAACGCTACGCTCCCCCCCTGCACTATATCGAATTCAGAAGTAAGATAAAACCCGGATATATCCTGTCCTGAAGTACCTGACAATTGACCTGAAGAATAAAAACCAGCAGCAGGCAAAAAGTTTAGCTTTTCAGATGTTCTATTCAGAGGAAAATAAGATCCAATAGCACCATATTTAGGATAACGACTTTCATCAATTACCCAATGTCCTGAATTTGGGAAAGGATTATATCCTGGATTAGACACTCCTAGTAAATCACAAGCATCGGCAATACTTTGCATTTTCCATCCCGAATTATGTATTGACAAATTACCTCCTGCAATAAGATCTGCAACTCCCTTAGCAGATAATCCAACTAAACGGCAAGGATCACCCTTTCCAAGAGCTAGGTTAGCAATATTATGATAATTAGAATGTGAAATATCCGTTATATTTGCTGCAGCATCGGTATTATCATAAGCCGGCAGATCAGCTGGATCATTATAGCCAGTGCTAGGGTGAGTATCTGAAAGAGGATTGAATACGATGTCAGTATTAATCCAAAGAAGATCAGCACTATTAGTAGCTTTAGATGCAGTAATACCTCCAAATGGGAAATATAATATTTCACCATTAGGATCATTTACGGCTAATTTACCATCTGCAGCAAGTGTAAGTATTCCCCCTGCATCAGGAATTGGCGGCAGAGGAGGAAGTATCTCAATACCACCGCCACCGCCTTGATTTCCATCGCCCCAATCTACTCCAATAACAGTATCGAATTCAATCTGATCCCCAAATAGCAAGTTGCCTGAACCGTCTGTAGATATTCCACTTATAATAAAATTAAGGGTATAATGTATACCCGCCTTAAATTTACCATCAGGTATATTGGTATTTTTCAATACATACTCTTGTATATCTCCCGCAAAAATAGATATTCCTTGTTTTTTAATCTCTACCCCCTTCATCCTTATTTTTATCCCTTCAGGGGTATCGGGGATAATCATATATGATTTTGCAGCTGTATATGTAGCAGCATTGGCTGTGCCTAAAACCCAAACCGGAGTAGCATCGGTAGGTTTAATATTACCTGTATTATCTTTTACATCCAGCTCGGCAGATGCGAATGTGACATCATAACCACCCTTTTTAAGAGCCTCACTCATTTTGGGGTTCATGGTAATTTTAGCCAACATATGAGAGAATTGAAACTGCACTGTAGGAGTCTGAGCAGAATTTACAATTGGAGCTGCAATAGTAAAATCCTCCTGCCCGGTGGTAGCGGTATAATCGATAGAAATCTCGGGGGTAGCATGGGTAGCAGTAGCCGCTACGGAGCTTGGAGCATAAGCCCAGAAACTCACAGTTTCAGGTGATTTTGGCCAGCAATATTGCGCACCTAAAACAGGTTTATTAATATCAGCTCCTTGCCCATTAAACTCATCATTTATAAACCACATATTTTCCCCGCTAACCGAAGATTTTGCATAAACCCTATAATTATCATTATTAGATGTTGCCGCACGGGTCACCTTATCATTCAGAGTACCAAAGTTGATTACCGCTTCGGCACCACCCGGCTTTGCTACATTTATCTTTGAGCATGATGCCAATGTAGCAATTAGGGGTATTATATATATTAAGTAGTTCATATTTTATATTTTATTATT
>CAZYQA010000042.1:0-12047 GCA_964649555.1 uncultured Muribaculaceae bacterium | reverse complement strand
GGGAATAAGTTTAATATTCAAGCACCAAACGTGAGCAAAACTAACTGCTATATCAAAAGTGTAAAACTAAACGGTAAACCGTACACCAAAGGGTATATCACACATAATGATATTATGCAGGGTGGAGAATTATTCTTTGAAATGAGTAGCAAGCCTAACAAAAAAAGAGTATTTAATTCAAGCGAACAACCTTACTCGATAACAAATAAGAACTAATGAAGATTTTTAAAACCAATATATTTTTAATTTCACTGCTAATAGCAAACATTGCATACTCCTCTACCAAAGAGGAGCTATGCAAATATGTTAATCCATTTGTGGGAACATTAGGCTTTGGCAATGTTTACCCGGGGGCACAAATCCCATTCGGAGGTATACAAATCAGCCCTGATACAGATTTCGATTATTACGATGCGGCATCGGGATACAAATACAAAAGAAATACACTTTTGGGAATTAGCCTTACACACTTAAGTGGAACCGGGATTCCTGATCTTGGAGATTTCCTATTCGTACCCGGAACAGGTGAAATCAAATTCAAGCCCGGTACACATGAGAATCCCGATGACGGATATAGATCCCGATTCTCACATGACAGAGAAGTAGCATCACCCAATTACTACATGGTTGACTTTTTGGATTACGGAGTGAAAGCAGAGGTTACCTCAGGGGAGCGTAGCGGCATCTTAAAGTTTACATACCCAAAAAGCGACAGCTCTTTTATTATGATAGATTTTAACCATACACTGCTACATAAATGTGTATGGAGTAATGTAAGAATTGAGAACGACTCCACCATCACAGGATATAAACTTGTGAAAGGGTGGGGACCCGAAAGGCATATATACTTTACAGCTACATTCTCAAAACCTTTCTCGGCGGGTGGAATCATGCAAGATACCATCCCGGTAATTTACAACACAAAACGATTTAGAAGCAGCAAAGAGGCATGGGGTAAAGATTTGAGAGCTTGGTTCACATTTAATACGGAAGCTGGTGAGGAGATTTATGTAAAAACTGCAATCTCAGCAGTGAGCACAGATGGAGCAAAAGAGAATCTAAAGGAGCTGGATAAGCACAATTTTGCATCTTTATTGAATTTAGGTAAGCAAAAGTGGGAGAAACAATTGTCAACATTCAAAATAGAGGGGGATCAAAAACAAAAAGAGACTTTCTATACATCTGTTTACCACGCCTTCTTACACCCATTTATATTTCAAGACTCAGACGGCAGCTTTAGAGGATTAGATAAAAATATTGAGAAAGCAGAGGGATTTACAAACTATACAGTTTTCTCTCTTTGGGATACTTACAGAGCTCTACACCCCCTATTCAACTTAGTGCAAAGCAAAGTAAACTCAGATATAATAAACTCTATGCTTGCACATTATGATAAAAGTGCAGAAAAGATGTTGCCAATATGGTCATTTTATGGTAATGAGACATGGTGCATGATTGGGTATCACTCGGTATCTGTAATAGCAGATGCAATTATGAAAGATATAGAGGGCTTCGATTATGAAAGAGCATATCAGGCAATGAAGACAACAGCCACCAATCCAAACTATGATTGTCTTCCCGAATACTCAGAAAAAGGGTGGGTTCCATATTGTAGAGAAAGAGAATCTGTTTCAAAATCTCTGGAGTATGCCTATGATGATTATTGCATAGCGATGGCAGCAAAGAAGCTAGGCAAAGAGGAAGATTATAAATATTTCTTAAACAGAGCCGTATCATATCAAAATCTTATTGATCCTCAAACAAAATACATGAGAGGAAGAGATTATAACGGAAACTGGAGAACACCATTCGACCCCATTGCATATACAGGGCCCGGCTCTGTTCATGGTTGGGGCGATATTACAGAAGGGTTTACTATGCAATACACATGGTATGTGCCACACGATGTACAAGGATATATCAATATTGCAGGGGAAAAATTATTAAGGGAGCGCTTAGACTCTATGTTTACCATGGAGCTGCCCGATGATATTCCCGGAGCACACGACATACAAGGTAGAATAGGAGCATACTGGCATGGGAATGAGCCGTGTCATCAGATCACATATCTTTACAACTATTTCAAGCAACCTTGGAAGTGTCAGGAAAAGATCAGATATATCATGGATGAATTTTACGGAAACACCCCCGATGCTTTAAGTGGTAATGATGATTGTGGGCAAATGTCGGCATGGTATATATTCAACTCAATGGGCTTCTACCCTACTGCTCCATCAAGCAATATCTACAATATAGGCTCACCGGGAATACAATACGTAGAAATGAACCTGAGCAATGGGAAAAAAGTAACTACCAAAGCTGACAATTGGAGCTACAAAAACATCTACATCAAAGAGATGTATCTTAATGGCGTAAAATATGACAAATCATACCTCACATACGAAGACATAAAAAATGGCGCGGAGATAAGATACGTAATGTCAGCCAAGCCTAATTACAAAAGAGGGGTTAAAGATAGTGCGGTTCCACCATCGGTATCAACAAAAGGAAAAACCTATACTTATGAAACTAAATAAATATATATATATCGCTATAATCATTATTATAGCATCATGTACAGAGCAAAATAATAGTGCAGATCTGATACAATATGTGAAACCGCTTGTGGGAACACAAAATGACGGGAATGCATATCCCGGCTCTCAGATCCCTTTTGGCGGCATCCAAATAAGCCCCGATACAGATACACAATTATGGGGTTCGGCATCGGGATACGAATATTCAGACTCAACAATCTTAGGGTTCAGCTTATCACATTTAAGTGGTACTGGGATTCCTGATTTAGGAGATTTCTTGTTTGTCCCGGCAACAGGAGTGAAAAAATTTGCTCCGGGGGATAAAACCTCTCCTGATAATGGATATAGATCGAGATACTCACACAGCAAAGAGGTGGCAAAAGCAAACTATTATAGTGTAGATCTATTAGACTATGATGTTAAGGCAGAAATGACATCGGGCAAAAGAGCCGGAATATTTAAATTTACATACCCTCAAACGGATTCTGCATTTGTGATGATAGACCTCAACCACACCCTGCAATGGAAAGTAACATGGGCAAATGTAAGATTTGAAAACGACTCCACAATTACCGGGTTCAAGCTCGTAAAAGGTTGGGGAAGGGAGAGATATGTTTATTTTGCAGCTATATTCTCTCAACCATTCAAAGATTTTGGAATATATGGAGATGGTGAAGATATTATATACAATACCAGAAGATTCCGAAGCAGTAAATCATATAGCGGAGTTGATATTAAAGCATGGATGGATTTTGATGTAAAAAAAAGCAGAGAGATCACTGCAAAAGTGGCAATATCTTCAGTTAGCGCATCGGGTGCACTTGCAAACTTAGCAGAGCTAAATGGTAAAAATTTCAATTCACTAAAAGCAGAGGGAGAAAATCTATGGAATAATGAACTTAACAAATTCATTATAAAAGGCACTGAGGAGGAAAAAGAGACATTTTACACTGCTGTATATCACTCATTCATACACCCATTCACTTATGAAGATATAGATGGGCGATATAGGGGGCACGATTTGAATATTCACAACTCCGAGGGCTTCGAGAACTACACCGTTTTCTCATTATGGGATACATATAGAGCGGTGCATCCAATGTTTAACTTCGTTCAGAGAAAATCAAATGCAGATATGATCAACTCTCTACTAGCACATTATGACCAGAGCACAGATAAGCTCCTTCCAATATGGTCTTTCTATGGTAATGAAACATGGTGCATGATTGGCTATCATGGAGTATCAGTGATAGCTGATGCAATAGTAAAAGATGTACAAGGGTTTGATCACCAAAGAGCATACGATGCAATTAAAACTACCGCCATGAATTTAGATTACGATTCATTGCTCGAATATATGGAGAACGGATGGGTACCATGCGACAAAGAGCCTGAGGCGGTATCTAAGACTCTTGAATATGCTTATGATGATTACGCTATTGCAATGGCAGCTAAAAAGCTTGGGAAAGAGGATGATTATAAATACTTCTTAAACAGAGCTATGTCATATCAAAATATTGTTGACCCTGAGAGCAAATTTATGAGGGGAAAAGATATAAACGGAGAATGGAGAGAAGGAAATTTCAAAAGAGGTAAAGATTTTACCGAGGGTAGCACATGGCAATACACATGGTATGTACCGCACGATGTACAAGGATTAATCAATGAGATGGGAGCAGATATTTTTAAGGAAAAATTAGACTCTGTATTTATGTTCAATGCCGAAGGGGAGCTCCCCCCTATCAAGCATAAAGGGCATGGTAGCTTTGGGAACTTCTGGCATGGCAACGAGCCGAGCCACCATATTCCATACCTTTACAACTATATCGGAGAGGCATGGAAAGCTCAAAAAATTGTCAGGTTACTTGTAAATACCCAATATGGCAATACCCCTGATGCTCTATGCGGAAATGACGATTGCGGACAAATGTCTTGTTGGTATATATTCAACACAATGGGATTTTATCCGATTGCCCCTTCAAGTAATATCTACCCGATAGGGTCACCTGCTCTTGAAAGCGTTACTATGAAAATGGATAATGGAAAAGAATTGAAAACCAAAGCAATCAATTGGAGCAAAGAGACTTATTTCATTGAAAAGGTAGAATTTAATGGAGCAGAATGGAACAAAACATGGTTTAGCTATGATGATCTTAAAAATGGTGGGGAGATAGTATATTATATGAGTAAGACCCCAACAAAATGGGGTATGGAAAGGGGAACATATCCACCATCAATCTCAACACCTGAGCAAACGAATAAATATAAAAAACCTAACTTAAAATAATGATCGATTTTAATAATGATAATAGAATCGTTTTAACTCTTGATGCAGGGGGCACAAACCTAGAGTTCTCTGCCATCAAGGGATTAAAAGAGATAGTGAAACCCATCAGGATCTCATCTGAAGGGGCAAACTTAGAAAAATGCTTAAACAATATAAAACAAGGATTCAAAAACATAATTTCGCAACTGGATGAAAAGCCATCTGCAATCAGTTTTGCATTTCCCGGCCCGGCAGACTATTCGCTAGGAATTATAGGGGACCTTAAAAACCTACCCGGATTCAAAGGGGGTATTCCGCTAAAAGATATTCTTGAAGAGGAGTTTGATATTCCTGTCTTTATAAATAATGATGGAGATCTATTTGTATATGGAGAGGCAATATGTGGATTCCTGCCATATATAAACAATATGCTTAAAGAGAATAACTCCCCAAAGAGATATAAAAATCTATTTGGAGTAACATTAGGAACCGGATTTGGTGGTGGACTTGTATCAAATAATACCTTATATAAAGGGGATAATTCCCTTGGCACAGAGGTTTGGCTTATGTCAAGAGCAAATGATAATTCAATAAACATCGAGGAAGATTTAAGTATAAGGGCAATAGTGAGGGATTATTCCGAACTATCAAATGATTTCTCACTGCACACTCCCAAAAGCATATATAATATTGCAAAAGGGAATGAACCGGGAAACATGTACGCAGCAAATAAAGCGTATGAGCAATTTGGGGAGAAGCTCGGACACATTCTAGCCAATATAGCAACCTTAACCGATAGCTTAATAGTAATTGGAGGGGGGCTTTCAAAAGCATCTGAGTTATTTTTCGCTCCAATGATAAAAGCTATGAAAGGGTGCTATTATATTGATGCAAATAATAAATACCCTAAGCTGGTACAGAAAGTCTTTAATATTGAAGAGGAAAAGGATACTAAAAAGTTTCTAAAGGGGGATATTAAAAGTATCAAAACACCAGCAGGCAAAGTTATTAATTATGACCCTATGAGCAGAATCGGGATAGGCACAACAAAGCTCGGCACCGAGAAGGCTGTATCTATAGGTGCTTATGTTTATGCCTTAAATAACTTATAATATGCTATATCCTATAAAACTTCAAGGGTGCAAGAAATCTCTTATATGGGGAGAAGAGATATGGATTGTTTCCGATATACAGGGGAGTGAATCCACCATTATAAATGGAGAATATTGTGGAAAAACCCTGAACTGGCTTATTTCCAACTTCAAAGAGAATCTTTTGGGAGAAAAAGTATATAATAAGCACAAAGAGAGATTCCCTCATCTTATAAAGATAATTAAAGCTAACGACTCCTTGAGCATCCAAGTACACCCCGACGATACTATGGCTCAGAAATATGGTGGAGATGTGGGCAAAACAGAGATGTGGTATGTGCTAAAAGCCGATCCGGATGCAACTCTATTATCGGGGTTTAACACAAGCATCTCAAAAGAAGAGTATATTAAGTACATCAGCAATAATAACATCACAGATGTATTAAATATCTGCCCGGTAAAAAAAGGGGATTCGGTATTTATTCCTGCAGGCAGGGTTCATGCAATAGGCAAAGGTGTTGAAATTTTAGAAGTTCAACAAAACAGCAATGTTACATATAGGATTTATGATTATAATAGAAAAGATCCAAATGGAAACACAAGAGAGTTGCATACTCAGATGGCTTTAGAGGCAACTGATTTTAATGTTACCCGCAAACCATTGAACGAAACCGCAAACCATCAAATCTCCGAATGTGAATATTTTACCGTAAACAAGCTGGAGATAAACAGAGAGCTTAAGTATAACTTTACTCACTATGATAGCTTTGTTGTTCTGTATTGTTTAAATGGCTCTGCGCAATTTATTCATAATGGATATACAACACAGATAAAAGAGAATGAATACCTCTTGTTACCGGCTCAACTAAATGAGATAACCATACAAGGTAATGCCTCATTTATTGAAACATACGCGTAACTACTCTTTTCGGGAAGGGCAATCAAGCTCACATTTATGGCATTTAGGATTTCTGGCAGTACAAATATATCTGCCATGCAAAATCAGCCAGTGATGCGCGATTGCCCTCTCCTCTTTTTTCACCAGCTTGGTTAAATCCTCTTCCACTTTTAATGGCGTTGTACCTTTTGATAACCCCAATCTGTTAGATACTCTAAAAACATGAGTATCTACCGCAATCACAGGCTTATTATAAATGATCGAAGCAACCACATTAGCTGTCTTACGCCCCACTCCCGGTAATTTTTCCAGATCCTTTATCTCAGATGGCACAACTCCCTCAAAATCACTTACAAGCATTTGAGCCATTCCCAAAAGATGTTTAGCTTTATTATTAGGGAAAGAGATAGATTTTATCAGATTAAAAACCTCCTCAAAAGATGCACAAGCAAGATCCTGCGGAGTAGGGAAGCGCATAAAAAGAGCAGGAGTATGCATATTTACCCTTTTATCGGTGCATTGAGCCGATAAAATAACTGCCACAACCAGTTGATATGGGTTTTTATAATCAAGCTCACTCTCTGCAACAGGTACATTCTCTCTGAACCAATCAAATATTAATGCCGATCTCTCTTTTTTAGTAATTCGTTTCATCATTTTATATTGTTAGCACATCAGCTCAGATAAGTTCATCTCCTCCATCTCATTTATATTCTCTTTACAATATCCATCTTCGCAGGTGAATACCCTACCGGGATATTTTTTCAAAAGATCTCTATTATGTGTCACCATTATTACAACAGGGTTATACTCTTTATGTATCTTCATAAGTAGCTCCATAATGCCAATAGCAGTTTCGGGATCGAGGTTTCCTGTTGGCTCATCCGCTAAAATTATATCAGGGTTATTAAGCAATGCTCTTGCTATTGCAACACGCTGCTGCTCTCCCCCCGATAGTTGATGGGGCATCTTATGTGATTTTGTTTCCATCCCCACCAGCTCCAAAACCTCCATTGCTCTCTCAACCATAATTTTTTTCTTACTCCACCCCGTAGCTTCCAACACAAATAACAGATTATCTAAGACACTTCTATCCATAAGAAGTTGAAAATCCTGAAAAACCACCCCACACTTTCTTCGTAAATATGGGATCTTTCTATTTTTTAGTTTTACAAGATTAAATTCCCCTACTCTACCCTCTCCTTTTCTCAATGGTAGCTCAGCTATCAAAGTTTTAATTATAGAACTTTTTCCACTCCCCACTTTACCAATTATATAAACAAGTTCTCCTTTCTCAATCTCGATCTCAACATCCTGTAACACTAAATTATCATCATTATAAATGTATGCGTCCTTTAATAATATGAGCGAATCTTTAGACATAATTTGACTGTTTTTATGCAAATATACATTAAAATATTTCTAACTTTGCTCTTCGTCATATTTTGTGTACGATTAAAACAAGTTTATAAAAGAGTTATGCTATCAGAATTTATAAGAATTATATTTTTCATCATATTTTTTTCTTTTGTCACAATACCTGCAAATATCGTAAATGCTCAAAATAACGACAACTTAAAAACCGGAATTGAGCTATATCAATCGGGGGCATACGGAGATTGCATCTCCATATTAAGTGATAGTAAAGACAAGGATAAGAGTACTGTTCAAGCGTACATAGTTTTATCTAATATCAAACTCAACACTCCCACCTCTGTTGGGCTGGTGAAAGAATACGAGAATAACTTCCCTTTTTCTATTTATCTTACAGAAATAAGATTCAATCTTGCAAATCTTTTTTTTGATGAGAAAAATTACACCGACGCCTTATCATATTATGATCTTATAAAAAAAAGAAATTTATCTCTCGATCATAAAACAGAATACGACTTTCGTAAAGCATACTGTTTAATGAGAATCGGAAGTAATACAAAAGCTGAAAGTATCTTTAAGAGCATTGTAAATAATGGAGATCAATCTGGAAATTCCCAATATTTCTACCCTGCAAGCTACTATCTTGGATACCTGAATTATATCAATAAAAACTTCAAAGAGGCAATACCCTATTTTGAAAACTCATTAAGCGATATAAGATTCAGCACCCTTGCGCAATATCATATCTTGGAGAGTAAGTTTATGATCAAAGATTATGATTATGTAATAAACCATGGGGGCAAGATATACATGGATATAAAAACTGATTATAAACCTATTGTAGCAAGATTACTATCGGAATCCTACTATGCTAAAGGGGATCACTCAAAAGCAAAACACTATTATGACATCTACTCTGTAAGTAGCAATAATATCACCAAAAAGGATCATTTTTATGCTGGGATGATAGCTTACTCACTCAGCGCATATATGAGTGCAATAGAATCATTCAAAAAAGTTGCTTCAACTACCGATTCTTTAGGGCAAAGCTCTTTCTACCATTTAGGGCAGAGTTATATCGAGCTAAAAAATAAATTTGCTGCACAAGAGGCATTTAAAAATGCTGCTGCATCCGATTTTGATAAAAACATTAAAGAGGATGCATTCTTCAACTATGCAAAATTATCTTTCGATTTAAACAGAGATTTGTCCCCTTTCAATGAATACTTAGAGATATACCCATCAAGTGATGCCAAATGGGATGAAATACATAATTATACAAGTACCTCTTTTCTATTAAATAAAAACTATGATCAAGCGATAGAATCACTTACCAAACTAAGGCGTTCCACTCCACAAGCCAACCTCAAACTACAGAAAGCAAACTTTTTAAGAGGAATGGAGCTTGTAAATGCAGGATCATATACCAAAGCCGCAGGGTATTTTCAGAAATCGATAAAATACGTATCCAATAATGCTCTTAGCAATCTGTCGCAATTTTGGCTTGCAGAGTGTTATTACAGGAGTGATAAGTTTAACGATGCACTCATTACTTTGAATGCGCTGCTTAAAACCAATTCATTTAAGAATAGCAAAGAGTATCCATTAAGCATATATAATAGAGCGTACACTAAATTCAAATTAGGCGATTTTGAAAACGCCATTGCAGATTTCAATATATACTTAAGCTATCCATCTTCAAGAAATGAATTTGGTAGTGAAGCCAAACTAAGGATGGGTGACTCATACTTTATGCTGAAAGACTATATACAGGCAGCTGAATTATTTGAAAAGATAGCCATAGAGGAGGATTACAAATATCTCTATGCACCTTTGCACAGCTCGATTGCTTATGGATTATTGGGGGAAGATGATAAAAAAAGCGCACTATTATACGAAGCAATTGCAAAAGCGAACACCAACTCTCCGCTATACACAACTACATTATATGAGTTGGGGAGAACCTTAGTACAAAATGTTAAAGATGAGCAGGCAAGTGTTGTACTGGAAAAGCTTATTAATAATCCTAAAGATAGCACTTATTATTATAAAGCTCTCCTTGAAATGGGTTTAATTAATTCCAATATGCAAAATCATGACAAAGCTTTGGAATATTACACTACAATTGTAGAGAAAAAACCAATAAGCGAAGAGGCACAAAGCGCATTAGCCGGAATAGAAGGAATATACACACGCAAAAACCAACCTGAAGAGTTCCTTGCTTATCTGGACAATATAGGAATGTCTACAATAAAGAGTGCAGATGAAAGAGAAACAATGCTATTCAACTCAGCCGAACAAGTGTTCCTAGGTGGTAATTATACTAAAGCTCTCAATTCTCTTACATCATTTATAAATAAGTATCCTGACGGACAATATGCGCCTCAAGCCAACTATTATATAGCTGAGTGCTATTTAAAAAATGGCAAACCTGAGCAAGCTGCAGATTATTTCTACAAGGTGATGTTTAGTGAAGATGGAGCATTTACAGAGCTATCCACTCTCAACTATGGTAAAATATCATATCAGCTGGAAAGATATGATGAGGCAATAAAGGCTTACGAAACATTGAGCAAAATAGCTATTCTGGATAATAATAAAGTTGAGGCTCAGATTGGGAAAATGAGATCTTATTTTGGTGATCAACAATTTGAACAAGCAGTAATAGAAGCCAACAAAGTATTGGAAGCCAAACTAGCAGATAAAGCATTTATAGATGAGGAGGCTAATTACATAAAAGCTAAATCTTTATTAGCATTAGGAGAGAGAGAGGGTGCAAATCTGATTCTTGCAATACTGGCAAAAAACCCTGCCAGCGAATATGGCGGAGAAGCCACATACTTATTAATCTCCGATGCCTATGATGAGGGTGACTTTATAAAAGTAGAAAATATGGTATTTGCCTTTTCGGACAGCAAAACCCCTCAAGCATATTGGCTTGCAAAAAGCTTTATAACATTAGGTGATTCTTATGCAGAGCAGGAAGACTTTGAGCAAGCAAAAGCCACATTTAAAAGTATCGAAGACAATTATGCCCCTCAAAAGAGCGACGATATAAAAGACCTGGTAAGAATGAGATTAAATAAGCTGAAATAGATTTAAACGAGCGCACGATGAAATCACAAAAAATTATATATATATTAATAACCTTTTTAGGGCTTTTCTCTACTGCTAATGCACAGCAGAAGATTGATCCGCTTCTTGAAGTGAGCAGAGATTTCGATGGTAAACTTTTAGAGATTCATAAAAGTAAATTAAATACATCTTTAAACGATTCCCTTACAAAATTTAATCTCGATTTCAACTACTCTATCTTCAAAAAGCCATATAGAGATATGTATGAATTTAACCCTATGCCATCACTCCAGATTGAGCAAAATATTTATCCCGAGTCAACAAAATTATACGTAAAAGCTAGTGCTGGATACCCTTTCAACCCAAAAGGGGAGATATATTATCAGCCAAATATTTCTAAAGGAAAAAACACCAAAGATATTTTAGTTTTTGCCGCAAACGTAAATGCATTTATTGGTGATATTAATTTGCAAGGATTTAACAGCAATGAGAATAAATTTTATATCTCGGATAGTAAAATAAAAGCCAACAACTCCGGATGGGGATTGAGTAGCTATTATAGCCATATATGGGAAAATGGCATGTTGAGTACAGCTATAAAATATAATGGATTCAGAAACTCATTCTATGGATATAACGATTCTTTTTTGCAGGATAAATCATACGATTATAATACCACTAATGCAATTGGATTTGAATTCAACATCCAATCTGTAGATGCAAAAACGAAAGGGAGCAAGTTTAATTACAATCTTAAAAATGATATAGATGTGATTTTATATAATGAATACATATCAATGGAATCT
>CAZYQA010000041.1:0-12055 GCA_964649555.1 uncultured Muribaculaceae bacterium | reverse complement strand
AGAAAATATTTACTTGTGAAAACCAAGAAAGAGAATTTATAAATAATGATTATACTAATATTAATATAGTAGATGCGACAGACCTATATATAATACCGGGTGTTATAGATGACCAAGTACATTTCAGAGAGCCAGGTAATACTCAAAAAGGGGATATAGAATCAGAAAGTAGAGCAGCTGTGCAGGGAGGCGTTACCAGCTATATGGATATGCCGAATAACAATCCTCCAGCTACTACTATTAATAGCGTAGATACAAAATTTGAAATTGCATCTAAAAAGTCTTTCGCAAATTATTCCTTCTATCTCGGAGCTACAAACGATAATATAGATGAAATCACAAAAGTTGATAAATCTAAATTTTGTGGTATCAAGGTATTCATGGGGTCATCTACTGGTAATATGCTTGTAAACTCTGATGAAACATTAAATAAAATTTTCAAAGACTCCCCTATTTTGATTGCAACTCATTGCGAAGATGAAGATACTATCAAATTAAATACTTCAATATATAAAGAGAAGTATGGGGATGATATCCCTTTTGAGGCACATCCTGATATAAGAAGCAGAGAGGCCTGTATAAAAAGTACGAAAAAGGCCATTGAGCTTGCTGTAAAAAATAATAGTAGATTACATATTCTTCATATTAGCACAGCAGAAGAGGTTGAGTTAATAAAAGCAGCTCAGAAGCTAAACCCAAAAATAACAGCTGAAACTTGTGTGCATTATATGTGGTTTAATCGTAATGACTATTCAAAAATGGGAAGCAAGATCAAATGTAACCCTGCGATTAAAGAGGAAAGTGATATGATTACTATAAGAAAAGCGGTAAAAGAGGGTACTATTGAAGTAGTAGCGACTGATCATGCACCACATCTTTTTAGCGAGAAGGAGAATAAATACCTTTCTGCCCCAAGTGGATTACCTCTTGTTCAACACTCTTTACAAGTTATGCTTGAATTAGTAAAGTTTGGTGTATTTACGATTGAGGAAGTTGTTAAAAGTATGTGTCATGCCCCTGCTGAATGTTTTAATATAGATAAAAGGGGATTTATAGAAGAGGGGTATTATGCTGATATTGCTATCATTGATATGAATAAAAGTAATATTGTAACATCTGATAACTGCTCTTACAAATGTAAATGGAGCCCTTTTATAGGTACTGAGTTTAGCTCGAAAGTTATTCATACTTTTGTAAATGGCGCTCATGTAGTAAAGAATAGTGAAATAACAGGAGAAAAAAATTCGCAAGAACTTAAATTCAATAGATAGACAATAGTAACCAATGAGCTCAAGTAATAATAATTCAAAAATTTATGTAGCAGCAATGATTGCTGTTCTACTATGGGGATTCTCCTTTATATGGACAAATGATATAATAAATGCAGAAGTTCCCATTTTTACATTCTTATTTATAAGATTGTCTTTAGCTGGATTATTATTATTTATTTTCTCAAAAGCCACCAAAAGATTACAAAAAATCTCCATGAATGATTTTTTATGGCTTTGCTTGATGTCATTTTTTGAGCCATTTATTTACTTTATTGGTGAAAGTTATGGGATGAAAGCAACCGGATCTGCAGTTTTAGCTGCCGTAATTATTGCTACTATACCTATTGCTTGTATGATAACTGAAAAAGTAATTTATAAAATTGGATTTACTATAAGTAAGATTATTGGAATAGCTCTCACTTTAATAGGTATATTATTGGTTGTATTAAAAGATGGCCCCCTCACAGTTGATCATACTTATGGGATTGCCCTTTTATTCCTTGCAGTAGCAGGGGCAACAGGATATGCTGCAATTGTAAAAAAACTATCAGGGAGAATAAATACATTTACTATTGCTACTTATCAGTTTATTATTGGGGCAATATTTTTTGTTCCGTTCTTTATATTATATGGTATTGAAGGGTTAAATGAGAGATTTTTCTCATTTGAAGTGCTATTCCCTCTTTTATCTCTTGCAATTCTATGCTCTTGTATCGCATTTATTTTTTGGATTGATGCTATTAAAGGGCTAGGGCTTACAAAAGCTAATATATTTTCTGCTTTGATACCTGGTATTTCAGCACTAGGAGCAGCCCTATTAGGACAAGAACCACTAACAATCCTTTCTTGTACAGGAATTGTAGTGGTTGTTGCAGGTGTTATTGTTGCTCAGAGGTAATTTACTTTACACTAATCAACTTTAATTGTATTCTCTCTTTCTTAGTATCTACATCTAATACTTGTACCAAAACGTGCTGGTGTAATTTTACAACTTCAGAAGGGCTTGATATAAATTTGTCAGTCATATTTGATATATGAATTAATCCATTTTGCTTAATTCCTATATCTACAAATGCTCCAAAATTTGTGATATTGGTGATAATTCCCGGTAGCTCCATACCAGAAGAGAGATCATCTATATTTTTTATACCCTCTGCAAACTCCAGAACTTTCAATGTTGATCGTGGGTCACGCCCAGGTTTTGCAAGCTCTTGCATAATATCTGTCAATGTTGGTAACCCAACACTATCATCTACATATTTTTTTATATCAATTGAGTCTATTTTCTCTTTATTCCCGATTAATTCGTCAAGAGAGATTTTCATATCAGATGCGATATCATTTACTAAGCAATACCTCTCTGGGTGTACAGCAGAGTTATCAAGTAAATTTTCTGCACCAGGAATTCTTAAGAATCCTGCAGCTTGCTCAAAAACCTTTGCACCTAATCTTTTTACTTTTAATAATTCATTTCTGGATTTGAAAGCTCCATTGGTATCTCTATAATCAACTATATTTTGAGCTAATGCACCACCAATTCCTGAAACGTAGGATAATAAATGTTTACTTGCGGTATTTAGATTTACGCCAACACTATTTACACAACTTTCAACAATTGAATCCAATTTCTCTTTAAGCAAAGATTGGTTCACATCATGTTGATATTGCCCTATACCTAAAGATTTAGGATCTATTTTTACTAGTTCTGCTAATGGATCCATTAATCTTCGCCCTATCGAAACGGCACCGCGAACAGTAACATCATATTGAGGAAACTCCTCTCTAGCTATTGGAGAAGCAGAATATATTGATGCTCCATCCTCACTTACAGAGTAAACTTTTACGTTTGCAGGTAGAGCTAATCGTTTAATAAACTGCTCTGTTTCTCTTGATGCAGTTCCATTCCCAATAGCTATTACCTCTATTTTATATGCCTCCACCATATTAGATAGCTTTTTCATTGCCATCACTTTTTCATTTACCGGGGGATGAGGATAAATTGTATCATTGTGTAATAATGCACCTTGCGCATCTAAACACACAATTTTGCATCCGGTCCTAAATCCCGGATCAATAGCTAATGTTCTCTTTTGCCCCAATGGAGGTGCTAATAATAACTGTCTTAAATTCTCTCCAAAAACTCTTACTGAGTCTAAATCTGCTCTCTCTTTAGCAAGGTTGATAGTTTCATTCTCAATAGAGGGGTGTAATAATCGTTTAAATGAGTCCTCTAATGCAATATTTATTTGCTCAAATAATGAATATGAGCTGCATCTTTGCCCATTATATAATAATCGCGATATAATTTTTTGAGAAATCTCACTATCCTGTTGTATTTTTATTTGTAGAAATCCCTCCTCTACTCCTCTTAGCATTGCTAATAATCTATGAGCAGGAATTCTTGAAATATCTTCACTAAAATCAAAATAGTTTTCAAACTTCTCCCCCTCTTCCTCATTTCCTTTTATATTTTTAGATGCTATTTTTCCACTCTTAAGATAAAATTTCCTTAACTCTTCTCTTATTTCTCCGCGCTCAGATATATTTTCTGCAATAATATCCCTTGCTCCTTGCAAAACATCCTCTTTTGTAGGGACATCTTCTTTTATAAATTTGGTTATAAATCTATCAAAATCTTTCACCTCAAAAGTTAGCATTGCTTCAGCTAATGGAGCTAATCCTTTTTCTTTAGCAATAGATGCTTTTGTCCTCCTTTTAGGTTTATAAGGGAGATAAATATCTTCTAGTTTTTGCAAATCAAGACAATCTTTCACTTGAGTTTCCAACTCTTTAGTGAGTTTATCTTGCTCTGTCAAGCTCTTAATTATGCTCTCTTTTCTTTTGTCTAATTCTTCAAATCTGAGTTTCCAATATTTTACCTCAGCAACCTCAACCTCATCCAACGCCCCTGTTTTCTCTTTTCTATATCTACTGATAAACGGAACTGTTGCACCCTCATCAAGCAATTGTAAACAATGCTCTACCTGCCAATCTTTTTTTTGGAGCTTTTCCGAAATGAATTTTATATAAGAATTTTGCATAATAATTATTTAATCGTGCGACACTTGTTGTAATTGCTCTCTGTAAGCAGAGAAAATTTGAGATTTTGATACGAAACCTTCATATACACCATCTGAGTTTACTACAGGCAAGTTCCATGCCCCCGAAATTTCAAATTTATTCATAACACTCTCCATTTTCTCATCTAATGTTACAGTATCAGGTGCAGGTTTCATATAAGTATAAACATACTCTGTTGTATATCTATGCGTATCAAACATTATATCTCTCACATCATCTAGGTAAACTATACCTTGCAGCTTGCCATGTTCATCAATAACCGGATAAATATTTCTCACAGATTTAGAAATTGCTTTAACCAAATCGCCTAAAGTATTTTTTACATTTACAGCTATAAAATTTCGCTCAATCAGATCACTCGTTTTAAGAAGTGTTAATACAGCCTGATCAGAATCATGTGTAAGTAAATTTCCTTGTTTTGCAATTCGTTTTGTATATATAGAATACGGCTCATATAATCTTATTGTAGCAAAAGATACTGCAGAAGTGATAATAAGAGGCATTAGCAAGGTATATCCTCCGGTAATCTCAGCAATTAAGAATATTGCAGTAAGAGGTGCTTGCATTACACCTGCCATTAAACCGGCCATACCCACCAACACAAAATTTGTTTCAGGCACATAATGCAGCCCCGATAAGTTAATAGTTTTAGCAATAATAAACCCTAGTATCCCTCCCATAAATAAAGTTGGACCAAATGTACCTCCTACCCCACCACCTGCATTGGTAAGCGACATAGAAAATACTTTTAAGAAGAATACTCCGGCGAAAAATAGAGGCACAATCCACTCAATAGTTAATATTTTAGAGAAGAAAGTCGTTCCTACAGCATCTGAAAAGTTATTATTTAATAAACTGGATAAAACTCCGTATCCCTCTCCATATAAAGGGGGAAATAAAAATATAAGCACTCCCAGGCAACCTGCCGAAATTAACCACCTCCTGTATGGACCGTTGATACTTTTAATCTTATCTTCCAAGAATAATGTCATACGAGTAAAATATAACGACGCATATCCGCAAACTGCACCAAATATTATATAATATGGGATATTCTCTTTTACAAAAGGGACAATGGCATTTTCAAATTGAACAGCATCCCCAAGTAAAAAGTAAGATACAGTGCAGGCTGTAATGGATGATACTACTAATGGCAATATAGATGTCATTGACATATTAAATAATAGTATCTCTAAAGTAAATAGCACTCCTGCCAAAGGAGCCTTAAATATTCCCGCAACTGCACCTGCTGCTCCACATCCAAGTAATATTGTAATATTTTTATAGGATAAATCCATTATCCTACCCACATTCGATCCGATAGCAGCACCTGTAAGAACTATTGGTGCCTCAGCTCCCACAGATCCTCCAAAACCAATGGTAACACTACTTGCTGCCATTGAACTCCACATATTATGTGATTTTATTTTAGATTCATTTTTAGATACCGCAAGGAGCACCTTTGTAACGCCATGCCCTATATTATCTTTTATAATATACATGACAAAAAGCATTGCTAATAGCATACCCACTCCCGGGTATATAAAATATAGAATACTATCAGTTGGAGTATTAAACCATCCTGTAAGCATCCACTGAAAGAAATGTACAAGCTGTTTAAGTAGTACTGCAGCAAAACCACTAAGCAAGCCCACTATCAAAGCTAATAATAATAGCAAGCGCTGCTCCGGTATTTTATATAATCTGGTTTTTAACTGCGTTAAAATTCGTTTAGGCATTTAGGTATATATTAAATATTTATGCGAAGATAATAAAATTTGATTGCAATTTTATACAAAGAAAGGCTGTTCAAGATTATTTGGACAGCCCCCTATAAAAATATAATATTCAATTATTAATCGTCAGAATCATCTCCCGATGAATACGATTGATTATCATCATCCGGGAATGTACCCCCCTCAGAAGATGACTCTTCATCTTTATCTAAATCTCCGAAGATTCCATTTTCAACATCTTCGTAATCATCAATTTTCACATCAATTTTCACCAGATATATAGCTTCTGGTATTTCAACGGATACTGCATAGAAGAAAGAACCATCCGGTTTATCAACCTTAAAGATATCACCCATATAATCGGTGTAACCTTTTGGATACTTTTCTTTGAATGCGGCGGCTAACTCCGGGTTCATATTTGCATAACTCACTACCGCCCTCTTCTTTGCAACTTTTGATGTAGCCTTATTGGACATAAATTCTACTTTTTACTGATTATTAAATTCGTTTATTTTTCTATTTTCTTGAATGAGACTGCAAGTATAATGCATTTTTTTTAAAAATAAATTATTTGTTGAAAAAATAACTTTTTTGTCTCTTCTTTTTATTCATTTCTCTCTCTACAAATATCGGATTATAGGTTTTAGGATCTAATCCGGTATAGTATGATACAGAAGATTTTGTCATTGGTGTAGGGGTAAAATCTTGTACTTGATCTGTAAATACACCTTTCAAAAATTTATTTTCATTTAACATTTGCATATCTTTTTCTCTGCATCCGGGATGAGATGAAATAAAATAAGGAACCAAACTTGTTTTTAATGAATTATCTCTTACAATTTTATCAAACTCCCTTTTCAACCTCACAAACAAATCAAATGATGGCTTGTTCATTTGGTCAAGTACAAACTTTTCTGTATGTTCTGGAGCAACCTTTAATCGCCCTGAGGTATGATTTAAGATAAGCTCAATAAAGTATGGTTTCGATGAACTATCCAAGAATCCTTTTTCATTTAGGAAAAGATCATACCTGATACCGCTTCCTACATAGGCTCTTTTTACCTTTTTATTATTTTCGATCTCTTTATACAGCTTTAATAATCTACGGTGAGAAGGATTCAGATTATTACACATCTTAGGAAACAAGCAGCTTTTTCTAAAGCATTTTTTACACATTTCCTTATCATTCCCCCCCATTCCATACATATTAGCCGTTGGAGCACCTAAATCAGTAATAACGCCATCAAATGTAGTTTTCTCAGAGAGTTCATTAATCTCTCTCAAAATAGACTTTTCACTTCTGGATTGAACCTGCTTCCCTTGATGAGCAGCAATCGTACAAAATGAGCATCCGCCAAAACAACCTCTATGAGTTGTAATAGAGTGCTTAATCATCTCATATGCAGGAATATGTTTCCCTTTGTATTTAGGATGTGGTGATTTTGTATATGGCAAATCATATACTGAATCCATTTCATCCTCTTGTAAAGGCTCATAAGGCGAGTTTACATAGATATATTTATCTCCATATTGCTCAACTATTTGCTTTCCAACAAATCTATTAGCTTCAGTTTCTATCATATTAAAACTCTCAGCGAATAACTTTTTGTCAGACAATATTTTCTCAAATGAGTGAAGATATACTCTCTCTATTTCATCTGTAGGTGCAAAATCTTTATAGAAAGCTATTTGATTTAGCCCTGCCCCACTCAAAATAAACCCTTTCTCAACCTCATCTCTCATCTGTTTATCTTGATAAGTATCTATATGCTCTGCTATATCAATTATTGGCTTCTCTCCCATCCCATAAATTAGATAATCTGCATTACTATCCACTAAAATGGATGGTAATACTTTATCTTGCCAATAATCATAATGGGCAAATCTTCTTAATGAAGCCTCTACTCCACCTAATACTACTGGTGTATCAGGAAACAACCCTTTCAGAATTTTTGAATAGACTGTTGCAGCATAATCAGGGCGCATATTAGATTTACCCTCCGGAGTATAAGCATCATTACTACGGAGCCTTTTTGCTGCAGTATAATGATTTACCATTGAGTCCATTGCACCAGCGGTAACGCCAAAAAACAATCTTGGCTTACCAAGCTTCTTAAAATCCCTCAAGTCATCTCTCCAGTTGGGCTGAGGAACTATAGCTACTCTGTACCCTCTACTTTCTAGAACTCTTGATATTACAGCTGTGCCAAATGATGGATGATCCACATAAGCATCACCTGTAAAAAGGATAATATCAGCACAATCCCACCCCAAGTTATCCATTTCTTTCTTGGTGGTGGGTAAAAATTTACTTCTATCTTGCATTTCTTCTCTTTAGATAATCTACATTCTTTCAGGAAGTCTAATTCCTAAAATATCCATTGCTTTTACAAGAACTTTCGCTATCGAATCTATTAATGCTAATCTATTCTCTTTTATAGCTAAATTCTCCTCTCTTAAGATAGATGTGTCGTGATAATATTGGCTAAATTCTTTTGCTAATTCATAAGCATAATTTGCTACGATTGCCGGTGAGTGCTCATCACCTGCATCTTTAATTTTTGAAGGGAAATTATTAAGTAATTTAACAATCTCTACCTCTTTAGGTGTTAAGCCACAATCGTTTGGTTTAACATCTATATTTTGCTCTTTAGCTTTTCTTAAAATTGATTTTATCCTTGCATGAGTGTATTGGATAAACGGCCCGGTATTTCCATTAAAATCAATTGATTCTTTAGGATCGAACAACATAGTTTTGCGTGGATCCACTTTAATGATAAAGTATTTCAATGCACCTAAGCCAATCATTTCAAATAGATCCTCTTTATCCTCCTCGTTCATATCATCAAGTCTACCTTGTGATAATGACGTTTCCTTAGCAGTCTGATACATATTCTCCAATAAATCATCAGCATCAACTACTGTTCCCTCTCTCGATTTCATTTTTCCTTCTGGAAGCTCTACCATCCCGTAAGATAAATGATAAATAGAATCAGCCCAGTTGAAACCTAACTTTTTCAAGATTAATTTAAGAACTTGGAAGTGATAGTTTTGCTCATTTCCTACAACATAAATATGTTCGTCAAGGTTATGTTCGCTATATCTTTGATGAGCTGTTCCTAAATCTTGAGTCATATATACTGAAGTACCATCACCTCTAAGTAGTAATTTTTTATCTAGCCCATCTGCAGTAAGATCACACCATACAGAACCATCTTCATGTTTTTCAAACACCCCTTTAGCTAATCCCTCTTGTACAAGGGCTTTTCCTAATAGATATGTTTTAGACTCGTGGTATGTTTTGTAGAAAGATATTCCTAATCTGTCATAAGTTTTGTCAAACCCTTCATAAACCCATCCGTTCATGGTTTCCCAAAGTTTAACAGTATCGGTATCTCCTTGCTCCCATTTCACAAGCATTTGTTGAGCCTCTTTTAAGATTTCTGTTTGCTTTTCAGCCTCATCTTTAGGCACTCCTTTATCTATTAACTCTTGAGTTTGTTTTTTCAACTCATTGCTAAATGACACATAGTAGCTTCCTACTAAGTGATCCCCTTTAATACCTGTTGATTGAGGTGTTTTCTCTCCGCCATCTTTTAGCCATGCAAGCATAGATTTACAAATATGGATACCTCTATCATTTACAAGATTCACTCTTAATACATTATGACCATTCGCTTCTAATAATCTCGAAACCGACCATCCTAAAAGGTTATTTCTGATATGTCCAAGGTGTAATGGTTTATTTGTATTGGGAGAAGAGAACTCTACCATAATAGTTTTGCCAGAATCTGGTAACTGTCCCCAATCAGAAGATTGTGCAATCCCTTCCAATACTTTTTGCCAGTAGCTCTCTTTAAATTTAAGATTCAAGAATCCTTTTACCACATTATATGAATCAATATATTCGCTATTCTCTTTAATATACTCACCTATCTCATTAGCTGTTATCTCAGGTGATTTTTTACTAATTTTCAATAGTGGAAATACGACAAGTGTAATATCCCCTTCAAACTCTTTTCTTGTTGATTGTGTCTGTACAATATTTTCATTTGGCTCTACATTATAAAGAGCTTTAATTGCCTCTCCCGCTTTTTCAAAAATGTATATTTCCGGATTCTTCATTTTATATAATTTATTTTACTTATTTCTTTTAAAATACTCTTTTTGAGCTGCTCTTACCTTTGGAGCAACCATAAATAATGCAAACATTGTAGGGAATGCCATTAAAGCATAAGCCAAATCAATCAATCCCACAGCCGCTTTCAAAGGTATCATTGCCGCTACAACAATCATAGCTAAATAAAAGTAATTGTAGTATTTAGCCTTATCTGCACCAAACAAGTGCCCTGCACATTTCACGCCATAGTATGAATATGAGAACATCGTTGAGAATGCAAAGATAAAAACCATTCCCATTAATAGATACCCTCCGTATCCGGGAATTGCATTTTCAAAAGCATTTATTGCAATTTCAAGCCCTTTTACCCCCTCTACATCATGATATTGCCCTGCGAGTAAAATTGCAATTGCTGTCAAGGTACATACTATTCCCGAATCTATTGAAGGGCCTATCATTGCTATTAATCCCTCTTTTACCGGTTCATTATTTTTTGATGCACCATGCATCATTGATGCAGTACCAACTCCAGCTTCATTAACCAAAGCAGCTCTTCTTGCTCCAATAATAGCCACCCCTACAAGCCCCCCTATTCCTGCCTTTAAGTTAAATGCGCCCTCAAATATCTCCAAAAAAACACCAGGCACTCTGGTAATATTTGTCACTATAATATAAAATACCAGTAAAAAATATAAACCAACCATAGCAGGTACTATCTTAGATGATATTTTTGCAATTCTCTTTATTCCACCTAATATTACAGTTGCAACAACAATACAAATTATTACACCTATTATAAAACGCAACATAATAGTGTTTTCAATCCCTGCAGGAGTTGTGAATGTAGTCATTATAGCCTCTGTAAGCTGGTTTGATTGCATTATACATAATGTTCCTATTAAACCAAAAATAGAGAAAAATATCGCCAATGGCTTCCATTTCTCACCTAGAGCTTTAGGAATCATATACATTGGGCCTCCTTGCAATTCACCTGCAGAGTCTTTATCACGATACATTATAGTAGCAGCACCTTCAAAAAATTTTGTTGCCATACCCACGGCTGCACTCACCCACATCCAAAAAATTGCTCCGGCACCACCCATTGTCAAAGCAATAGCAACTCCGGCAATATTTCCCATCCCTACCGTTGCAGCGATTGCACTTGTAAGAGCTTCAAAAGAACTTATCTGCCCCGGCTGCGAATCATCATTTGATTTAAGTGACGTAAGAGCTTTTTTATAATACCTGAATGGGACAAATCCCGAATATATCAAGAAGAATAATCCCCCCCCTATCAATAATATAAACAAAGGATACCCACATACAAAATCACTAATGTGAACTATCCCTTTTTCCACATTTTCCCATAAATTTACCATAGTTGTATTAAGCTAATTAAGTTTCAAATTGTAAAAATAACAATAATTTTATATATTTGTGCTGATCATTTCTTTTGTTGGCATGGGTTTATCAAAAATTAAATCAATTGAAGAACTGACTCTCTTTATAAAATCAAAGATTTCAAATTCACCAATCTATAATGAAATTTATGAAGAGATAAGTAATGACTATGCCCTAAAGACTAGGAATGAATCACCTGTAATCTTTTTTGATTCCACGAAAAAAATTATTTACGCCAATAGTTACTGCTGTGATTTACTGGGATATCACCCAGATCAACTAATAGGGCATAAAATTAACATAATTCTTAGTATCGAGGATAAATCCAGTCTATTTACAACTAATCTCAATATCCTCACCTCTAATGCAAAAAAACAAGTTACCGGAAATTATACATTATTATCAAGGACAGGAAAAACTTTCCCTTGCTCTTCTGTATTCTTTTC
>CAZYQA010000040.1:0-12072 GCA_964649555.1 uncultured Muribaculaceae bacterium | reverse complement strand
GTATATGATAAAATTTTAGCAGATTTAAATGAGGCTCGTGAGAATCTTCCTGATAAAGTATCTTATATGAGTCACCCTAATAAATTGGCGCTAGAGGCTTTCTTTGCAAAATTATATTTGTTTATGGGCGATTATAGCAAAGCATTGGAGCATGCAAATAAGGTTTTATCTGTTAATTCTGCACTGTTAGATCTTAATGACTATGTGTTAAATGATGGAACAACCTGGGGTAGAGTAACTCATAAAGATGATCCTACAAAGCGTTATCCTGGTATAGAGCATCCCGAGCATCTTTTTGTTAGATGGACAAGTGGTAACTTACAAGGATCTGTAATGCTATCAGAGTCTTTAAGAGAGACATTTAAGAGGGATATTGCGCAGGATACTACAGATTTAAGAAAATATTATTTCTGTGCTGAGGATAAAGTTTCTTTTGGTGCTGCTCCCGATTATTTCAAAGGTGATTGCGCTTACGCTTTTTATAGATATACAAATTGTGGATTATCTACATCTGAAACTATGCTTATTGCAGCAGAATGTGAGGCAAGAGTTGGTGATTTTAATAAAGGATTAGAGTGGGCTAATAAACTTAGAGCCAAGAGGGTTAATAAACTTCTTTCATCAGATGAATTTTATTTAACGGCTTCAAATAAAAAAGAGGCATTATCTAAAATATTAGATGAAAGACGTAGAGAAATGATGATGACTTGCCAAAGACTTTTCGATATCAAACGTTTAAACCTAGATCCTGAAACGCAAATAACTTATACTCACTCGGCAGATGGACAAACATGGGAAATGAAACCAAACTCTAATTTGTTGATCTTCCCTATTAATAATGTAGTCTTAGGCTTTAATCCTGATATGCCACAATACGATAGAAAATAATTATGAGAACATTTATACTAACAATAATTGCAATTTGTACCCTCTCTTTTGCTTCTGCGCAAGAGGGTATGAAATTCCAAAAAGGGAGCTGGCAAGAGATAAAAGAGCTTGCGGCTAAAGAGAAAAAATTAATTTTTGTAGATTTTTACACTCAATGGTGTGGCCCTTGCTATAATATGGCAAAAAACACGTTTGTACTTTATAGTGTTGGTACATTCTATAATACTAATTTTATCAATGCTAAAATAGATGCAGAAAATGGAGAGGGGATAGAGCTTGCTAAAAAATATGGTGTTAGATCTTATCCTACATATATGTTTATTGATCCCGTATCAGAGAAAGTTGTTCATCAAGCGGGTGGAAATATCCCTGCAGATGTTTTTATTTTTACAGGAGAGAGCGCACTAAATCCTAAGAAAACTTCTGTTTATCTAGAAGAGCAACGCTCTGCAGGCAATAAGGATGGAGAATTTCTATTGGATTACGCAAATTATTGCGGCTCTTGCTATAAAAGAGATAACTTAAAAGATGCAGTTTCTGAATTATCGGCTCTAAACGGTTACTCTTTAGAGAACAAAGCTGTATGGGATTTATTTGTGAAGTTTGTACAAGGGAGAGATAACGCTTATTTTACAGATTTAAAAACAAATACCGAAAAATATAGATCTATATATGGCAAAGAGGCTGTAGATGCGAAACTTTTTGCTGAATGTTCTTATGTTCCTGATTTTGCTGAATGGGCTAGCTTACCTGATTTTAATGGTAAATCATTCTTGATGAAAAAAGCTCAGGCAGATGCAGAATTAAAAGCAAAAAACTACGAGAAGGCTGCACAGCTATTTGAAGAACTAATGGCAGATCCCGGAGATTTTGCTGTTGAATTGTGCAGAACATTGTATTTTACTGCCAGATCGAATATGTATGGTGAGCATCCAAACTATTGGCATGACAAATGCCTAGAGATAGCGCGCTATTTAGCATATAATAACCCTAACAGAGATGACCCAAATATCCATCAGATTTATGCTCAACAATTAGAGCTTAAACTAAAAAGAGATGGAAAAGCTCTTTCCGAGCCTACTTCCGGAGCAAAAGAGTACTCAATGAGACCGGCTGACTTGAAAAAGAAGCCATCAAGGAAGTAGTCATTAACTTAATTTACTATTTTTGTTTAGAACTTAGTTCTATCAAATTATAAGAGTGTTTAGCAAAATAAATGTTAGACACTCTTTTTATTTTACACTCCTAATTTTTTGATATCCACATTATAATAACATATAACCCATATTTTGGTTAAAATAATATTGTTTTTATTAAATTAAAAGATAACTTTGTCGCTCCTAAATAGCTGTGAGCACTTCAACAATTAACAACTATTTATTAACCTAATTTATTTTTTTATGTTTTTTAAAGGTAAGTCAGGTCGTTTCATGCGATTTGCACTATTGACTGCTGTGGCTAGTATTATCTCAGTTGCAGGGGTTATGGCTCAAAACTTAAAAGTTTCCGGTACAGTTAAAGACAAAACAGGTGAACCCCTTATTGGTGTTTATGTTTTAGTACAAGGAACTTCTAATGGTACTTCTACCGACATTGATGGAAAATATCAAGTCGATGCTCCTCAAAATTCAGTTTTACAATTCTCTCTTATGGGTTACGCAACACAAGACGTGAACATTGCTTCAAAGTCTGTAATTGATGTAACATTAGAAGAGGATGCTGTTCTTTTAAGCGACGTTGTCGTTACTGCTATCGGTATTAAAAGAGAGAAAAAATCTCTTGGTTATGCTGTTCAAGATGTAAAAGGTGCAGACCTTATTGAGAACAGATCTCCAAGTATTGCTACATCTTTAGCTGGTAAAGTTGCAGGTATGAATATCAACGCAACTTCTGTTCCTGGTGGTTCAAACCGTATTGTTATCAGAGGTAATAACTCAATTTCAGGCAATAATATGCCATTAGTAGTAATTGACGGTGTTCCATTCGATAACTCTCAGGGAGTAGGGGCTACAACTGATGTTTCTTGGGGATCAAGTGATACAGGTGATGGTCTTTCTATGTTAAATCCGGAGGATATCGAAAGTATCTCTGTTTTGAAAGGTCCATCTGCAACTGCGTTATATGGTTCTCGTGGAGGTAACGGTGTAATTGTAGTTACTACTAAAAAAGGTACTCAGGGTAGAACTACTATATCATTCAACTCAAACTTTACAATGGAAAATGTAATGATTGAGCCTGAATTTCAAAATGTTTACGGACAAGGCGCTAATGGTAAATTTGATAATACTTCAAGAAACTCTTGGGGGCCTAAAATGGATGGTCAATTGATTAAAGATTGGTCAGGTATTGAAAGACCTTTCCTTCCTAAAAATAATAACTTCAGCAGTTTTATGAATACTGGTACAGCCTGGGTAAATTCATTGGATTTATCTAAAGCAACAGATGGTATGAATGTTCGTTTTGGAATTTCAAATACTCAACAATCTGGAGTTATTCCTAATAATAATATCAGCAAAACTTCTGTTACTTCAAGAGTTGGCTGGGAAATTATTAAGAATTTACATTTAGATACTAAAATCAACTATACTTATCAAAAAGGTGAAGGACGTCCTGAGTTTTCTGCATCGGGGTTCAATCCTATTTTCCCATTAATTTATACTCCTAGAAGTATAAACTTACATGAGATGAAAGATGTGTTCAATGATAAAGGTGAGGTAATTGATTGGTATCCCGGTAAGTTATCAGTAGTTAATAATCCTTATGCAATTGCTAATCTTACAGGTAATAAAGATATTACTAATAGGGTGAATGGTTTTGCTTCATTAAAATATGATTTTACTGATTGGTTGAACTTAACGTTAAGATATGGTATTGATACTTATAGCAAAAATATTGAAAAATGGTACAGACATGGTTTAGTGACTTCAGCTAATACTAAAGATGGCCGTTACTCTGTAGGTACAAATTACTTTATGGAGGCAAATGCAGATTTCTTGCTTTCTGCTATGAAGCAAAACATTGGTGGTACAAGATTATCTGGTTCACTTTTGATTGGTGGAAATATCATGAATAGAAGTGCTAAATCTACTTTCCAACAAGCAACAGGCCTTAATATTCCTGAGTTATATACCATTTCAAATGGTAAATCAATCTCTTCTTCAAACTACAGATCTAATAAAGAGATTCAATCAATTTATGCAATGGGTCAGTTAAGCTGGGATGGTTGGATCTTTATGGATGCAACGATGAGAAATGACTGGTCTTCTACTCTTCCTAAAGATAATAGATCTTTCTTCTATCCATCTATCTCATTAGGTTGGATTGTTACAGATATGTTGCAAAAATTCAACGTAAGCGTTCCTGAGTGGATATCTTATGGTAAAGTTAGAGCTTCTTATGCTGAGGCAGGTAATGATACAGATCCTTATCAGTTGATCCCTACTTTGGGTACAACAAGTAATATGTATGATGGTAATATGGGTGCATACCTTCCGGGGGCTCTTGCTAATCCAAACCTAAAACCTGAGATTATCAAATCTTACGAGTTTGGTATCGAAGCTAAGTTCTTTAACAATAGATTAGGTTTTGATGTTACTTATTACAATAAACGTGCATTCAATCAAATTATTGCAATGCCAACTTCAATCACTACCGGTTATTCTTCTAAATTTATTAATGCTGGTAGAATAGATAATAGCGGTTGGGAGGTAATGCTGACAGGTACACCTGTAAGAAACAGTAACTTCAATTGGAATGTTATGGTGAACTTTGCTAAAAACAACTCAAAAGTTATTGAACTAGCCCCGGATGTAGATCAAATTGTATTAGCTCAACCAATGGGACAAAACTGCTATGTTGTAGCAAGAGTAGGTGAGCCTTACGGACAAATATATACTAATGGTTTCAAACTTGACGAGAATGGTAACAGACTTGTAGGTAAAGATGGTAAATATATTGTTGATTCTCAAAACTTACAATTAAGCGGTAACTTTAATCCTGATTGGACTATGGGTATCAGCTCACAGTTTACATACAAAAACTGGAATTTAGGTTTCTTAATTGATGTGAGAAAAGGTGGAGATATCTACTTACAATCTATGATGCGTTTACAAAACTGCGGACAAACTATTGAGACTGTTGCAGGTAGAGAGGAGTATTATACAACAGGTAAAGGGCTTATATCTAATGGTATTAATGTTGAAACAGGATTACCTAATACTATCGAGTTAGATCCTACTACTTACTGGGGACAATTCTATGGTAATATCGGAAATTATATTTATGATGCTACTAATGTAAGAATGAGAGAAATCAGCGTAGGTTATACTTTCCCTCAAAGATGGTTCAAAAATACAATTATCAGCTCATTAAAACTTAGTGCTGTAGGTAATAACCTATTCTTCTTCTATAATGCTTTACCTGGATTTGATCCTGATTGTACTTATTCAACAGGTAATGGACAAGGTATAGAGACAGCTGCTTTACCTTCTACTCGCAGATTCGGTTTTAACTTAAATGTAGTATTTTAATAATAAGAATTGTATAAAATGAAAAAAATATATAAATCAATATTCGCATTTGCTTGTTCAGCATTACTATTAAGTAGTTGTACAAGTTATTTCGATGGCATGAATAATGATCCGAACAATCCGCTACCTGGGATTGATCCTAAGTTCCAATTTACTTATGCACAGAATAGATCTATTACCACAGGCAACCTTTGGCAAAACTGTGATCAGATGACTATCTGTCATTTTGCTGAGTTTGCTGCTAATGATGCTCTTTCTGCATCAGATTATAGTATGGATTCTCGTTTTGTTCAGGATTACTGGGATCTTACTTATAGATCTTTGGCAAATTTCAATTCCATTATAAGGGAGAATGAGAATAACCCGGTGAATGTCAATGTTGTACAAATGTCAAGAATCTGGAGAACTTGGTTGATGCTTAGGCTTTCAGATTATTTAGGAGATATTCCTTTCTCTGAAGCTGCAAATGCAGAGGCTTCTCTTCCAAAATATGATACTCAAAAAGATATCTATTATTTAGCTTTTGAAGAGTTAAAAGATGCTGCTTCTAAACTTGATGCTGCTGCAGTTACTATCGGATCTTATGATTTAGCTTTTGCTGGTAAGGTTGATAAATGGAGAAAATTTGCTAATTCAATGCGTTTGAGAATGGCATTGAGAATAGTTGATGTTGATCTTGAGAAAGCGAAAGCAGAGGCTCAATCTGCTATTGCTGATGGAGTGATGACATCTGCAGAAGATGGAGCTTTTCTTGCACAAGGAAGCGAAAGCGCTGCTGCAACCTCTAAAAATCCGATTAATTATTATGCTAAAAATGGCGTTGTTCATATGTCTTCTGCATATTACAGAATAGTTGAAAATTTTGGTGGTATCGATTGGCCAACCGAGGATGATCAAAAAGCAAACTCTAATATTACTACACATATTATAAATGCTAAAATTCATCCTGCTAAAGTTGATCCTAGAGGCCCTATCCATTTTGAGCCATCTGGAGTTATTGAAGCTGCTGCTACTGCTGACTTAGATGCTAACTGGAATGGAACAGATCCTGGTAATATCACTTCTGCCGTAGGTGCAGTTATGATTAATGGACAGAATCAAAGAGACTTCGCTAAAATTGGTGAATATTTTTACAAAAGACCTGACAGATCTTTTCCTATTATGAAATATAGCGAAGTTTGTTTCTTACAAGCAATAGCTGTTGAGAAAGGAATCATCACTGGTGATGCTAAAGCTTTCTATGAAGCTGGTGTAACTGATAATATGGCTGAGTTTGGTATTCCTGCATCTGTTATATCTAAATACTTAGCTTCAACTGATGCAAATATTTATGGTACAACTCCTAACTATACCGATAATGCAGGTACTTGTAATACAGCTTTAGATAAGATTTTAACTCAAAAATGGTTATCTCATTTTGTTGAGGGATCTTGGGAAGCTTGGGCAGACCATAGACAATATCACAAGCCTACGTTAATGCCTTTTGAGCATGTAAGTAGCAGTGTATTTAATATGGACCCTGCTGACAAAGCAAACAATACTCCTAACGCATATATCAAAAGAGGTTATTATCCTTCATCTGAGGAGACAGTAAATAAAGCTAACTTAGATGAGGCGATTGCAAGAATGGGGTCAAATAGCATTCAGAACAATATTTGGTGGGATGTAAAATAGTTCCAATCTGGCTATGAAAATAAATTCTAAACTAATAATGGCACTACTCCTGTTTACTGCAGGGGTGTGCCTTTCTTGTAATAAGAAAGAGAACTCAAATGATAAAGTTTGGGCTTGGTATGCCGGTAAATTAAAATATACTCCTGAGCAATGGGATTCCCTTTTCTCAAAAGTATCTAATGCCGGAATTGACGCTGTTATTATGGAGTGTCATGGTGGCTATCCCGAAGTAATTGGAGATACTATGGATTTGAGAGATAATGCAGCTATTCAAATAGTGAATAATGCTTTACCTTATGCTCAAAAACATAATGTAGAATTACATGCTTGGATATGGACAACTAACAGATGTGAACACTCTTGGAGAAGATTACATCCTGATTTTTATCAAGTAAATGCTCAAGGTGAGTCATGTTTAGATATCAAACTGTATAATAGAGAGCATTACAGATGGCTTTGCCCATCACGTGAGGAAAACTTAGATTACCTTAAAGATAGAGTGCGCGAATTGGCTCAAATTGAGGGTTTAGCCGGAGTACATTTAGATTTTATCAGGTATCCTGATGCTATTTTACCTTATGCTTTGCATGAGAGTAGGGGAGTTGTACAGGATAAAGTTTATCCTTTATGGGATTTTTGCTATTGCGAAGTTTGTAGAGATAAGTTTAAGAGTGAATCGGGGATTGATCCTTTAGATCTTGAAGATCCAACATCTAATGAAGCTTGGATGGAGTTCAGATGGGGAGCAATGGCGAATTTTGCAAGTGAAATTGCAGCTGAGATTAAGGCGAATGGAAAGGTTGCATCTGCAGCTGTTTTTGCATCTCCTTTTGAGTCTAAAAAATTAGTTAGACAAGATTGGGCTAACTTCCGCAATATGGATTTCTTATTCCCAATGCTATATCATAAATTCTACGGATGGGATGATAATATGGTTGAAGTTGCTACCCAAGAGGGTGTGGATGCTTTAATTGAAGCAAATAATCCTGCTTTATTATGTACAGGTTTATTTACTGGGCATGTGCCTGCCGAAAGACTTGACGAGTTCTTTACAATGGTACGCAACGGCGGATCCGAAGGTATTTGTTTATTCTCGATAGAGGGTATAGATAAAACTCCAGGTTACTGGGAGGCTTTAGGTGAGGCTGTAAAGAAATTTAAAGAGTAATATAGTACCTACGGGCAAAGAAGATATTATGCGTAATACTTCGCCCGTAGGTATTTTTTAAATAATTCCAGATACTATTATGTCTCGTACAAAGCTAGGTGACCCACAAACGAAAATTGATCGAGTGACTCTCCTGTCAATCAAAAAGATAGAGCTAGTCCAACTCGATCAAAACAGGAACCTAGGTCACCTAGCTAATTGAAATGGGGGTAGATGCTATACAGCAAAAAAGGTGCTGTTTATAATCCATTCTTCATTATTTGCATATAGGGATCAACGTGTGAGAAGAACTTTTTGTAACCTTCGCATAGTATGTTGCGGTTTGTTGAAGGTATTCTGTTTTTGGGGCATTCTCCGTTGCATGCGAATAGGTATTTGCAATTTCTGCATTCAACTGCTAGCTCTTTTGTCTTTTTATTTCCAAAAGAGGATTGTTTGTTCCCATACATTAATTGGATAAGTGTATTATCGTTTATATTTCCAATGCAATCGCCTTCATTTATGAAATGGTCGCAACTGAAAATATCTCCGTTGTACTCCATTGTGCCGCATTGCCCGCAACTGCTAGAAAGTGAGCATAGGGAAGGGGAGATGCCTATCCAATTTGCAAGGGTTGCTTCAATTATCTGGATGAAGTATTTTCCCACATCGCCATTTCTCCATAATTCAAAGATTGTGCATAAGAAGTTGCCCCACTCTTGGGCTGTGATTGATGGTTCTATTGTTTCGCCATCTTTCCATATAATGGCTGGGGTAAATTGGATATATTGAGAGCCTAAACTCTTTATGAATGAGTAATATTCATTCGGCTCTGTTACGTTAGCTTTATGGATAACGCTCATTATATTCCAATCAACTTTGTACAAATTGAGTAGATTAATGCCGTTTATTACATCTGTAAAGCTCCCTTTGCCATTATTGTAAACTCGGTAGGTATCATGCTGATTTTCTGTTCCATCTATTGAAACACCTATAAGCCATTTATTATCGGCAAAAAATTTACATAATTCTTTAGTTAGAAGCGTCCCGTTTGTCTGTAATACGTTATGTATTATTCTCCCTGCCCCATGTTTTTTCTGTAATGATATGCACTTTTTATAAAATTCAAGTGGAAGCAAAAGAGGCTCCCCTCCATGCCATACAAATTCTATCTCTGCTTTTGTTTGAGCATTTATATATTGGGATATATATTTCTCTAGCAATGTATCGGAAATAATTCCATTGTAGCAACTAAGTTTGGGCAAATAGTAGCAGTACTTACAACGTAGGTTGCAATTTGCCCCAACTGGCTTAAGTGATACATATAAATTTGATGCAAAAGGGGTAGCGGTACTCATGTTAGTACATCTTAAAAATAACGTTGGTTAATCTCTTGCATTTGAGGGAATAAATCGTCAGTATCTCCATATTCTTTTTTTAGCTCCACCAAACGCTCTTTCATTTGTTTTACAATTTTTTGATACTTAGGGTTGTTGTACTCATTTGTCATCTCTTTTGGATCTTTTTTTAGATCGTATAATTCCCATTGAGCTGGCGTTGGCTCCCCTAATGATCCTTTTGTTCCAAGTGAGTGTCCATAATAATAGATGAGCTTGTATCTGTCATTTCTGATTCCATAATTTGCAGGGGCGTTGTGCCATCTGTCGCCGTGCATCCAATATCTATAATATATATCCTCTCTTTTTAGTTTATTTTTGCCTCCAGATAGATTATCCCTGAAGCTTTCACCTTGCATTTGTTCTGGAGCTGACATGTTTGCATAATCTAAGAATGTAGGTGCAAAATCTATATTCAGAAACATATCGTTATTAATAGTTCCCGGTTTTATCTCTTTTGGATAGCGTATAAGAAATGGCATTTTTAATGATTCTTCAAACATTAAGCGTTTATCAAAATATCCATGCTCCCCTAAGTAGAATCCTTGGTCACTTGTATATATTATTATCGTATTTTCTGTTAAGTTGTTTTCATCAAGATACTCCAAGATTCTCCCTACATTTTCGTCAATCCCTGCGATACATCCTAAATATTCTTTCATAAAAAGCTGATATGCTTGTTTGCGATACTCATCTCTTGATAGAGTATCGGGAAGATCCACTCTAAGATCCGTTTTATCCATTATCTCCAATCCCATTTTTACGGTTTTGGTATAATCTCCTTTCCCCTCGTAGGTTTCGTATAGCGATTGAGGCTCCGGGATCTCTATATCTTTAAATAGATCCTTAAATCTCTCTGCCGGCTGCCAAGGCCTATGAGGAGCTTTGAAATGGCACATTACAAAGAATGGTTGGTCATCATCCTTTACTTTATCGAGATAGTTTAATGTTCTGTTTGTAACAACATCGGTTGAAAATTCTCCCACATATTTAGTCCCTACCGCATTCTCTTTATATGAATCCTCATTCCACATCCCTTTTTCGATGAGCACCGGGTCATAATATTTCCCTTGTCCGGGAAAAACTTCATATTCATCAAAGCCTCTTGGCTCTGAAGCTACATGCCATTTTCCAAAAACTCCTGTATTATATCCACCTTTATTAAGCTCCTTTGCAACAGTAGTTTTTGTGGTGTCCAATCTATCCGATAATGTAAATACACCATTCTTGATGCTATATTGCCCGGTAAGAATTGATGCTCTACTTGGGGTGCTTATTGAATTTGTGACAAAGCAGTTATTCAGAATTGCCCCCTCTTCTCCAATCCTATCAATATTTGGAGTAGGTAAAACTTTTGACAAAATACCCTTATATGCACTAATTGCCTGCCAACCATGGTCGTCAGACATTATATAAATAATATTGGGTTTTTTATCTTGGGAAAATAGAGTAGCGGCTTGAGTTAAGCCAATAGCACAGGCTAAGAAATGTTTATGGTTAAGGCGCATGATTATGTTTTTTGTTACCTCACAAAGATAAGGAAAAATTACTTGCGGCGCTAGTTTTATCAAAAACCATATAATCAGCAAGTTAAACGCTGTAAAAATTGATTTTTTTTCAATTTCTATAGCGTAATAAGCTGATGTAAAGCGGTTTGATAAAACTAGCGTCGCAACTAAATTCGCTCACGCACACCGTCAAGGAATTTCTTCATTTTATCGCTATCTTTTGCATCTACGATCTTGGCGAGATCTTGGAGTGTGCCAATGATTCTTTGTAGCTGTTCCGGGGTGTTGGGGTTGAAGAGTATCTCTGTAAGGAGATAATCATCTTCTGAAAGTAGCCCTTGTGCAATTGCTAAATGCTTCTTAAATGTTGTACCCGGGGCATCTTGTTTCTCCATTATTGAGCCGAATACAAGGGTTGAAGCAAAGGGGATAGATAAAGAGTATGCTACTACTTTGTCGTGCTCTTCGAATGTGTATTCGCGTACATTTAATTTTAGAGAGGATAATAAATCTCTGAAAAATATTTTACCCATATAATCGGTCCCCGGCTCATCAATTATGATAGCATTCTCGGTTTGTAAATTACCAAGGTTGGCAAATGTTGGCCCAAACATAGGGTGGATAGATACATATCTGAAACCGCTAGCCTCATAAAACTCTTTTAAATCTGTTTTTACAGATGCAATATCAGAAATAATACAATTAGCCGGCAAAAAAGGGAATAACGCTTTAAAAGCCTCGACAGTTTTACTCAATGTTACGCAATTAATCACAAGTTCAGGTTTAAACTCTTCAATCTCAGAATAATTGGTAAAGCGATGAGCATTATAAATAAATCTTAGCCTTTTTGGATCTGTTTCCAAAACAGCAACCTCATGATTAAAACTTAAAAGATCGCAAAAGAAGGAGCCCATTTTACCGGCTCCAAC
>CAZYQA010000039.1:9688-12140 GCA_964649555.1 uncultured Muribaculaceae bacterium | reverse complement strand
TATATTAACAACGGTATCAAATTACTAGTTAAGGATAATGGAAATGGGATTGATTCAAACCTACACCATCTTGTTTTTGAAAGATTTGAAAAATTAGATAAGAAGACACAAGGAACAGGAATTGGACTAGCTATAAGCAAAGCTCTGGTAAAAGAAATGAATGGTGAGATAGGCTTTAAATCTGAAAAAGATAAGGGAGCTACCTTCTGGGCTTGGATACCTACCCAAGCAGAGATAACCCCCAAATATTAAACCTAGTATTGTAAAATCGTAACTATACCATCCATTGTACTTACCAATAATTTATTATCATTTATTGGCTGAATAAAATTAATTAAGGCAGAAGATACTTTATAAATCCAGGCATAAGATCCGTCCGCAACATTTAATGCAATCACATTACCTTTATCGGTTGGAACAAATAATAATCCTTTATTATTTAGTCCACCTTTACTCACAGATGCTATAGGAGTAGGTGCAATTTCATATCCGAATTTACAATCTGTCTTCCATAATAAATCACCATTAACTGTAGAAAAAGAGGCAACAGAGTCTTTCATTATCTTAACATAATACTCTTTTTTATCAGGAGAAAGACCAATTGATTCACGTCCTCCTCTATTTCGCCAAAGCTGTTTACCTGTTTTAGCATCAACAGCATAACTCACTCTCTCAGGAGTTACAAAAAATATTTTATTATTAGCCTTTACAGGGAAAACAGCAGCCGGAGATAACATTCTACTCCCTTTATTGCTCCACTCCCATTGTAATTTACCTGAGCGGGTATCAAAAGAATAAAGAGTATTAGCCCAATCTCCTATCACAACCTGATCTTTGTCTACAAATGGCTTAGCTTCAATAAATCCTTTAATCCCGGTATAATCCCAGACTAATTTTCCTGAACGTAAATTGATTGCTCTAAATATACCATCCGAAGCTCCTATATAAATATTTCCACCATAAATAGCAGGTGATCCCAATACTGATTTGTCGCATTTATACTTCCATATTAAAGAGCCCGACTTTACATTAAAAGCATATATAAAACCATCTGTTGATCCAACAACAGCAATATCAGATTCTATTGCTGGAGTTGAAAAAATCTTTCCATCTGTTTTATAACTCCATATTAACTCCCCATTTACACTATTAAGAGCCTTTACAATTCCGGCAGTATTAGCATAAACAACGTAATCTTTATATAAAACAGCTCCGGCTCCAATATCGGTATTATCTTGAATACCCCATAGCCTCCTCACTCCACTTAGGCCATTTATATCAATACAATTACGTGGATACTGAATTTCATTATCATAAGCAGCTCCATTACTCATGCGCAAAGTGTGCCAAGGAGAAGAGGTAAATCCCCCACCTGTAATTACACCATTCTCTTCTCTTGCTGCAACCCTCTCACTAAAAGTAATAGTTGAACCTTCAACTTTAACAATTGTATAACCAGGGCCTCTTTTACCTTTAGCTTGGGTAGAACGACCTATAACACCTGGTATTCCCTCGTAAGTCATAGCTCTATCTTGATGCCAGTGCCCATTCATAATCAACTGAGTATTCATCTTTTTTAGAATATCTAACACATGAGTATAATTAAGCACAGATGTATCCATTGGATAATGATTCACAAAAACTACAGGTTGCTTAGGATCAATTGTTTTAGATAAAGAATCCAGCCACACTATTGTCTCTCTTGGAACAAGAGCGGGAGCCATTCTCATATTAGGGCCACTATTACAACCTATAAACTTAATTCCACCCATATCAAACTCAAACCCTTCATAACCGAATACTTTTACAAAAGTATTACATCCACTCTCCGACCATTTCGAATCATGGTTGCCTGCAACGATATAATAAGGATTAGTAAAATTATCAAAAACTTGTTTTGCCAGTTCAATCTCTTTATCAGAACCAAACTCAGTAATATCACCTGCTATAATAGAAAATTCTATCTCAGGATTATTATTAATATCTTGAACACATAAAAGTGCATCATCAACACTTTTAGCATTCTCAGCAATATGCACATCGGAAAGAAAGGCAAAAGAAAAAACCTTTTTACCAGATTGAGCATAAACTGCAAGGGAGCATAATATAAAATATGCAATAAATAGTAACCTTTTCATAAATTATAATAGTTAAATAGTACTTATATCATTCTCTTGAATCCACCCCTGCCTTCCATCTGACAACTCAATCTTACTCCATCCTGCAACTTTGTCAAGCACTTCCACTTTGGTTCCTTCATGCAAAATAAAAAGATTATTTCCGGTATTATTTGGTGCACTTTTTATATTACTCACCGGAGTAGTAATTACTGCATAATCATCCGATATAGCTCTTAACTTTAAGCTCCATGCAAATAATGTTGAGAATATAAACATTAAAAAAGAACAACGAAAAGAAAGAAGTAAAGGTCATAAATCCTAATCCCCCAATC
>CAZYQA010000039.1:0-9678 GCA_964649555.1 uncultured Muribaculaceae bacterium | reverse complement strand
AAAAGTTCTTAGAATAAATTCCGGAACAACATCTATCTTATCCAATATCCCCATTTGCGCAATCTGTAAATTAACAGTGGCATCATTAAATGCTGGATCGAGCTTCAATGCTTTCTCATAATTTAAAATAGCTAAGCCCTTATTTCCACTTTTATAATATGCATTAGCCAAATTATAATAAAGTAACGGTGACACATCTCCACTTTCAAAAATCGAATTATAATATTCTATTGACTTTGCATATTCACCTTGTGCATAAGCATCATTTCCTTTATACCATAAAGTTTCATTTTTATCCTGAGAAAAAATATTACTTACTATTAGCAAGAACAAGAATAAAAAAATATATCTGAATAAATTTGTCTTCATAACTACAAAGTATTTTCTAAGTTAGAAATTGTTTCCATTGCCTTATCATATAAAGCTTCCATAGCAGAATCACCCACCTTAGGTGAATATCTTGCCATCTCACACTCTTCGAGAATGCCGATAAATGAATCAACAGTTTGTTCATCTACCCCCTTTTGCACTAGAATCTCCTTAATATTATCACGCTGCATATCTGCAAACTGTATAGAGAGCTTATCTCCAATATATCCCAATAAAGCCTTATGCATTTCCTCATAAAAAGCACCAGATATTTTTTGACTCATGTAGCTATTTGCAAGTTTCAATCTAGCTCTTGCAACTTTATTCGCTTTCTTATTTCTTACTCTTTTTATATCACCATTAAACTTAATTCTCGATTTCAGATAATAATACAAAGCAAAATATATAGATATGATTATTAATATAATAATCAAGAATACAGGACTCCATACAAAAAATTTATTTTTAGGAAATAAACTAATAGGCCCCGAATAAATATATCTTATATCCTCACCCAAATTAGTAACTGATTGTTTACTCACACCTTGAATCATAGGCCCGGCACTAACACCATCCCCCTTCGCTACATTAATCCTTAAAGAATCACTCCTCAATGTAACGTATTTCTTGTCAGCAATATTATAGTAAGTATATTCAATAGGAGGAATTACAAAATTCCCTTCACTTCTAGGAATAAAAGGGAATTCGAAGCTTTTCATTCCATGTACCCCATTAGAATTATAATTGAAGTTATTATTAATCTTCACATCATATTGCTCAAAATCTGCAGGAAGATTAACTTTTGGTGTCTCAATTAAATTAAGATTTCCACTACCTTGTATATCCACAATCAAAGAGCTTGCTTCGTGTGCCTTAATATTATCCTTTGCCAGTTTCACACTCATCTTAAAATTTCCAACTCCTCCACCAAAAGAAGCAGGTGCTCCTGCAGGAAGTGAAGATACAGTAATAGTTGAATTTTTTGTTGATAACCTCTTCCTTACATTTTGATAACCCGAATCAAAGAAATCATCAAAAATAGATCTCCCTCCTCCCGATGAAATACGTTGTTGAATCTGACAAATCATTTCAGCAGGTGCGATTGTAATACTCCCTGTCTGCTGCGGTAAAAGCATATACTTTCTTAAAACAGCTGCATTATATATCTGGTTTCCCACATTCTCTCTCTCAAAATTAATGTTTTGAGGTGTCTCAATTTCTTGGCTCCAAAAACCATTGAAGACAGGAAACTTTATATCTTCAAAACCACTAATAGGAACCTTCGTAAATAGCTTAAGAGTAGCAATAATAGGCTCTCCCTTTACTACTTTTGTCTTATTAAAAGTAAGACGCAGAAATATATCATCAGAAGAGATCTCATTAGTTGGCTTATTCTGTTTTGCAGTACTTGCGGTAGATGAGCCGGTTTGAGAATTGTTTCCGTTTGAGGCATTACCTTGAGCCACTACATCAATATCAATAGCCCTGGTAGTATATGTTTTACCATTAATAGTAGCAGATGCTCCGGAAATTTTAGCTCCCCCTTGCTCAACTGGGCGAACAATATATGTATAGCTCATCTCAACAGCATCACTCCTCTTACCATTAATAATCTGCACACTAGACATTCTGGAAGGAGAAGGGCCAGCCAAAACATTGAGATTATCAAAAGTGGGAGCAATAAAGTCATTCATTTCACCATCAGCAGTAAAAACGACTCTAAAAACCTCATCCTGAGCAACTACTTTAGGTGCTTCAACAACAAATTTATTTTGCCCGTGAATAATACCTGCAAAACAAAAAAGTATAGCTAAAAGAATATATTTCTTTTTAAGTAACATCCTCTTCATATTTTAAATTACCAGTTCTTTTCTTTTTGTTTAGATTGTAAAGCCTTAGCCTTCTCTTTATTCACCTTATCCTGCGTTTGATTCTCCTTCTCTTGGATTGCTTGGAGCATCTGTTCCGCAGCCTGAGGTGTTATTTTAGGGGGCTGGCCACCATTATTCTGTTGATCTTGATTTTTATTTTGATCTTGTTTATCATCCTTGTCTTTCTTATCATCCTTATTATCCTGATCTTTTTTATCTTGATCTTTATTATCATCTTTCTTATCTTGATCCTTGTTATCCTGATCCTTATTATCATCATTCTTATCCTGATCCTTGTTCTGATCCTGATTTTGGTCTTGATTTTGATCTTGATTCTGATCTTGATTGTCCATCATTTTCTTTGCATAAGCATAATTTGTCTTAGTCTCCATATCATTTGGATTCCTCCTCAAAGAGTTCTTATAAGCCTCCACAGCTTCAGAATACTTCTTTTGCTGAAGGAAACTATTTCCCAAATTATGATAATAATCGGATATAGCTGTTGCCTCCTCCTTTGATGTAGGAGTCCAATTAAAAATCATCTCAGCTCTACCGGCAGAGTCTGCAATTACAGAATAAACCTTTTCAGCTCCCTGCGCATCCTCTTGTTTCATTAGTACGTTAGCAAGGTTATAATTAGCAGCAAAAGATAAAGAATCCTTCAATAAAGCTTTTCTATACTCCACTTCAGCCTCTTTAATATCACCGCTCTTATAAAGCTTATTTCCACTTCTCACCTCTTTTTTATCTGTTTGAGCAAATAAACTTACAGAGCTAACCCCAAAGATTAAAACAGTAGCAAACATCTTTTTACCCACTCTCCTATTTCCTATAAGAAATTCTAAAAGCAAAAAGAACAAAGCAATAGCAAAAAAATACATATATTGTTCATCAAAATCTTCAAATACAACTGACTTATATTGCTCACTTTCAAGTTCACGGAGTTTACTAATGATAGGATTTAAACCGAATTCGGTATTCCCAGCCTTAATATATGCGCCATCACCCGCAGCAGCAACCTCTTCCAAAATATTCTCATTAAGCTTAGTTACAACAATATTCCCCTCTCTATCCTTTAGAAGCTCACCATTCATAGGGATAGGTTTACCTTCAGGCGATCCTACACCAATCGTGAACACTTTAATCCCCACCTCTGCAGCAGTTTTAGCCGCAGCAATAGCATCATCCTCATGGTTCTCACCATCAGTAATAAGGATAATAGCTTTATTATTAACTCCTTGTTGAGCATCGGTACTAAAACTTCTGATTGCTGTATAAATAGCATCCCCTAAAGCAGTACCTTGGACAGGAACAGATTCATTAGTTATAGAGTTTAGAAAAATCTTGGCAGACACATAATCTGTTGTTATTGGAAGCTGGACAAAAGATTGCCCTGCAAAAACAATAAGCCCTATCCTATCCCCATGCAACTTATCCACAATCCTTGATATGGCAAGTTTTGCTCTCTCAAGCCTATTCGGGGAATAATCCTCGGCAAGCATAGAATTAGAAACATCCAATGCAATCATTATTTCAGAACCCTTCTTATTACTCTCTTTAAGCCTGGCACCAATCTGAGGACGTGCCATCCCTACCATAAAGAATAGCCATGCAAGAGAGAAAAGGGTAATTCTAACCCACCCCTTATAAGTAGATCTCTGAGGCATAAGCCTCTTAATAATATTAATATCACCCAATAAAGCTAATTTCTTTTTTCTATCTCGCCTATACAGTGCATAAAAGAGATAAAAAAACGGAATCAACAATATTAAAATTAAATAATCGGCATTCGCAAACTGTATCATCTTTTCTCTTTTAATCAGGTAATTGTTTTGTAACAAATAATCTTAAAAATAACTCTAATGCTAATGCAAAAAGTGCTATCAAAGCAAAATTCATAAATAACTCTTTATAAACAGGGAAAGCATCTACCAACACTTTATTTTTCTCCATCTTATTAATCTCTCCATATATTTCCAATAATTTAGAATTATCTGTTGCTCTGAAATATTTACCATCGGTTTGCTCAGCAATATCTTTCAATAGAGCCTCATCAATCTGAACCTCCATTTGCTGAACTTGCACACCATAAGGAGTCATTACCGGATATGGGGCAGTCCCCTCTGCTCCAACTCCAATAGTATATACTCTTATTCCGTAAGTCTTAGCAATCTCTGCTGCCATCTGAGGAGTTACCTCTCCGGCATTGTTTACTCCATCTGTAAGCAGAATCACTACCCTACTCTTAGCCGGTGAATCTTTAAGCCTTGCGACAGCAGTAGCAAGTCCATTACCTATTGCGGTACCATCCTCAATAACACCACATTCAATCTCTTTGATAAGATTTATCAACGTAGCCCTATCAGTAGTAAGAGGTGATTGTGTGTAACTCTCTCCGGCAAAAACTGTGACACCAATCCTATCCGAAGGCCTTTGAGCAATAAACTCAACCGCAATATCCTTTGATGCACCAATCCTATCAGGCACAAAATCTCGAGCAAGCATACTGGTAGAAACATCCAATGCAATAACAATATCTATCCCCTCAGTATTTACACTCTCAAAATCCTCGGAAGAGCGAGGGCGAGCAATAGCAAAAATAATTGCAGCTAAAGCAATAACCCTAAAGATAAAAGGAAAATGCCTAAGTACTTTTTTCACACCTCCGGCAGGATATTGCCACGGAGTAATTTTAGAAACAAACAAGAAAGGAGATAGCCCCTTAGCCTCTCTGTAAATATAAACAATAATTACAGGGATAAGTAGCAACAATAGCCACAATAATTTAGGATATTCAAAAAACATACTATTTCTCCTCCTCCATTTGTTCCATAAAGGTTGTATTTACAAACTTCACAGCTGATGGTATAACATTTTCGTTTTCAGACTCCTCTGGGGTATATTTAGCGAATTTCACAAGATCTGCAAGGCTAAATAGCCCATTCAATTCATTGTAAGATGCTGCGTCAATCTTATTCTCTTTAAGCTCATTCATTATCTCTGCAGAGGTTTTCTCCATTGCACTAATCTTATATCTACCCTCTAAATAGAGCCTTAGAGTATCTGCAACCTGAGTATAGAATTGTTTCTCTTTTCCACCTTGCCAAAGTTTTTGAGATCTGAGTTTATCAAGCTCTCGTAAAGCAACAATATGAGGTGGATCAATCACAACAGGCTTTCCAAAGAAATCTTTATTTTCTCTCTTATATTTGATATATCTATAAACAAGATAAGCAACAACTAAAATAACTATTACTAAAAGAACCCAAGGAAAAACTTCACTAAACTTAACAGGATAATTAATCTGCCCTTTGATATCATACATTTGAAAACCGGTAGTATCAACTTGGATAGTATTTACAGCAATTGCAGGCATATCAAATTGTAATGTATCTGTACCATTGATAATAAATAGAGGCATAGGCATCTTATAATACCCACTATCAAAAGAGGTAAATAATAATTTACTCTCAATCTCCATTATACCATTTTTGGCAGCTAATGTGTCTAATTTAATATCATGCAATAAATCTATTTTTGCAGAATCCTTAGTTATTGACTCGCTATATGGCTCAACAATAAGTTGCTTATCCTGAGGCACCTCTATAATAGCACTCCAAACTACTTGATCTCCTACAAGTATAGAATCTTTCGATATTTTATTACTCTTCACATTTTGAGCAAAAGCACTAAATGCCATTGAGCAACAAATCAAAGCAAAAAATATTTGTTTTATTTTTCTATTAGTCATTTTAATTCAAATTAAACTTTAATGAGATTTAAATAAAGCTTTCAATCCTTTCACATAATCCTCATTCGTTCCAATGCTTACACTATCAACCTTAAATCTATTAAATAACTGCTTAGCATTTTTAAGAGCATTTTCACCCCATTGATGATAATAATTTCTCACCTGCTTAGACGAGGTATCAATCCAACTTTCTCTACCACTTTCAGCATCCCTTACACGCACTAACCCAATATCTGGAATTGCTCTTTCAACTGGATCAAAAATATTTATTACAGAAATATCATGCTTATTAACAGCTATTTTAAGAGCATCCTCATATTTTGGTTTCCCCTCTTCATTTACATCTAAAAGATCTGACAATAAAAAGGCTGTACATTTACGCTTAATTGCATTAGTTAAAAACCTAAGAGCCTCAGAAATATCTGTTCCTTCATCCTCCGGCTTAAACTCCAAAAGCTCTCTAATAATTCTTAATAAATGGCTTCTACCCTTTTTGGGCGGAATAAACTTCTCAACCTTAGAGCTAAAGAAAAGCGCCCCCACTTTATCATTATTAATAGATGCAGAAAACGATAGTACTGCAGCAATTTCTGCAGTAAGTTCTCTTTTGCTCTTGGTAGTAGTACCGAAAATGCTTGAAGAACTTACATCAATCAAAAGTACGACAGTCATCTCCCTCTCCTCCTCAAACACCTTCACATAAGGAGAACGTAGCCTTGCAGTTACGTTCCAATCCATATTTCTCACATCATCTCCAAACTGATACTCTCTCACCTCGCTAAAAGCCATACCTCTCCCCTTAAATGCAGAATGATACTCACCTGCAAATATCTGGTGAGACAGAGATTTGGTTTTTATCTCTATCTTTCTAACTTTTTTTAATAAATCGTTATCCATGATTGAGATGATTAAGGAACTTCAACTGTATTAATGATATCTGTGATTATATTTTCTGTTGTTACATTCTCAGCTTCAGCTTCATAAGTAAGACCGATTCTATGCCTTAACACCTCATAGCAAACAGCTCTTACATCCTCTGGGATTACATATCCTCTCCTTTTTATAAATGCATAAGCTTTAGAAGCCATTGCCAAAGAGATACTTGCCCTTGGAGAAGCTCCGTAAGAGATAAGATCTTTAAGTTTACCTAATCCATAATCCTCAGGTGTTCTGGTTGCATAAACTATATCCACAATATATTTTTCAATCTTCTCATCCATATATACATCTTTCACCACCTCTCTCGCTCTCACAATATCCTCTGGCTTAAGCACCATATTAGCTTTTGGGAAAACCTCTTGATTGTGCATTTTGATGATCAATCTCTCTTCCTCTTTTTTAGGATAATTCACCACCACTTTAAGCATAAACCTATCCACTTGCGCTTCAGGTAAAGGATATGTTCCCTCTTGCTCAACAGGGTTTTGTGTTGCCATTACTAAAAAAGGCTGAGGTAGCTTGTAAGTACTATCCCCAATAGTTACTTGTCTCTCTTGCATCGCCTCCAATAGTGCAGATTGCACTTTAGCCGGAGAACGGTTAATCTCATCAGCTAGTACAAAGTTTGCAAAGATAGGCCCCTTTTTCACTTGGAACTCTTCGCTCTTTTGGCTATAAATCATAGTTCCAATAACGTCAGCCGGTAAAAGATCGGGAGTAAACTGAATTCTGCTGAACTTTGCATCCACAATAGTTGCAAGAGTATTAATTGCTAAAGTTTTTGCAAGACCCGGCATACCTTCTAATAAGATATGACCATTAGCTAACAGACCAATCAAAAGATTATCAACTAATTGCTTTTGGCCAACAATAACCTTATTCATTTCCATTGTTATTATATCCACAAAAGCACTCTCTTTTTGAATTCTTTCATTTAACTCTTTAATGTTTACGCTTTCCATATATGCTTTATAATTTATATAATTGTTTTTATGTAATCTTGTTTATACATTTGACAAAGCAAACTTCAAATTTAATAATATTTGATGAGATATTTTATAACCCTTTCATATAATGGTGCCGCATTTAGCGGATGGCAGATACAAAATAATGCAATAAGTGTACAGGAAACGCTACAGAAGGCTCTCACAACACTTTTAAAAGAACCTATTGCAATTACCGGAGCTGGAAGAACAGACGCCGGCGTAAATGCAATAAACTATATTGCACATTTTGACTCTCAAACCATTATATCAAAGACCCCGATGTTCATTTACAAAATAAATGCCATTCTACCCAAAGAGATATTTGTGAGTAATATTTTAGAGGTGCATCCTACGGCTCATGCGCGTTTTGATGCAGTAGCCAGAACATATAAATACTTTATCCATACTCAAAAAGATCCTTTCAACAACTCTTTCTCATATTTTGTTCCCCCAAAAGAGTTAAATTTTGAAAAAATGAACGAAGCTGCAAAGTCTTTTCTGGGTGAAATGGACTTCTCATCGCTAGAAAAAGTAAACGGAGGCAATAATACCTCTATATGTAATGTTACCCATGCTCTATGGGAACCTATAAATTCGTTCCCCGATCTACAAAATTGTGACGGTACAAATTTTGAAAATTCAACACATTTTGTATTCACAGTTACTGCCAACAGATTTCTAAGAAATATGGTGCGAGCTATGGTGGGATCATTATTAGAGGTAGGGATGGGTAAAAAAGAACCTGAGTGGATAGCTAAGATGTTATTAGAAAAAAACAGATGCGCTGCAGGGCACTCTGTACCGGGAAATGCTCTTTTTCTATATAAAATAGAGTATCCATACATTTAATTCTTTTACAAATCCTAAATTTTCATATTTTTGCAACAAATTTTGCAGTAATATTATAAAACCTATAAACATTTAACACAATGGAGCAAAACGAACTCTCATTTTCACTAATTGATATGGCCCTAAAAGGGGGATGGCTAATGATTCCTTTATTTTTACTTTCGATAGTAACAATTTATCTTTTTGTAATGAAATGGTGGGCAATACAAAAAGCAGGAAAGCTTGATAGCAACTTTATGAATGACATTAGAGATTACCTAAGAGAAGGGAGATCCAAAGCTGCAATAGCATTGTGTGAGAAAACAGACACACCAGTATCCAGATTGGTAATGAAAGGAATAGAGAGAATGGGAAGACCATTACAAGATATACAAACCTCGGTAGAAAACATGGGTAATGTTGAGATTGCGCGCCTTGAAAGAGGCTTACCAATGCTTGCAACAATTGCAGGAGGTGCCCCTATGATTGGTTTTTTAGGTACTGTAATAGGTATGGTACAAGCGTTCTATAATATGTCACAAGCGGGAAGCAACATAGATATTACATTATTATCAGGTGGTATTTATACAGCAATGGTAACCACCGTTGCAGGTCTTACGGTAGGTATTATGGCTTACTTCGGATACAATTTCCTTTCTGCAAAAATATCAGACTTGGTTTTCAGAATGGAGAACACCACAGTAGAATTTATGGACTTGCTAAACTAAAACCGCATTATGGCAATAAAACAAAAAGCAAAAGTGGAGCCTAGCTTCAGCATGTCATCAATGACAGATATTGTGTTTCTGCTTTTGATTTTCTTTTTGGTAACATCTACACTTATAAACCCCAATGCGCTAAAGTTACTATTACCAAAAAGCACAAATCAAATATCCTCTAAGCAACAAGTGAGTATTTCTGTAAAACATTACAT
>CAZYQA010000038.1:0-12171 GCA_964649555.1 uncultured Muribaculaceae bacterium | reverse complement strand
AATACCACAAGCTAATCTATCATTCTCCGCCATCTTGGAATGAGTCATTGAAGCAGGATGAGAAATTAAAGATTCCACACCACCCAAAGATACAGCAAGCAAAATCATCTTTATATTATTCATGAATTTTTTACCAGCTTCCAAGCCTCCTTTCACTTCAAAACTCATAACTGAACCGGGGCCAAGCATTTGTTCCTTAGCAAGCTCATATTGAGCATAACTTCTCAAGCCGGGATACTTAACCCATTCAATTTTAGGGTGCTTCTCTAGCCATTGAGCTAGCTCCATTGCATTCTCCTGCTGCTTATTAACTCTTATTGAAAGTGTTTTCAATCCTCTTATAACCATATAAGCTTGTGTTGGATCCATATTAAAACCCCCATTTATCATGGTTAGCTTAACAATCTCTGTTAGCTCCGGAGTTTTACAAATTACAGCACCCGCTACAATATCAGCATGTCCGTTAATAAATTTTGTCATAGAGTGTAATACGACATCAGCCCCTAAATCCAGAGGTTTTTGCAGAATAGGACTACAAAATGTATTATCTACAACTACGAGAATATTATGTTTATGAGCAATCTCAGCAGCTCTTTTAATATCTGTTAAAGCTATTGTTGGATTTGTAGGAGTTTCAATATAGAGCATCTTGGTATTAGGCTTAATTGCATCTTCTATATTTTTCAGAGATGAAGTATCAATATAAGATGACTCTACTCCGAATCCATTCCAATATTTATCCATAACAACTCTGCTACAACCATATACAGCAGCAGATGAAATCATGTGATCACCACACCTTAAAAACGACATATACACCATATTTACAGCAGCCATACCACTTGCAGAAACAACGCACCCTGCACCATTTTCTAATGCAGCCAAAGTATTCTCTAAAGCTGTAATTGTTGGATTTCCTATTCTGGTGTAAATATAACCTTGCTCCTCACCTGCAAAAAAAGCTGCACCTTGCTCTGCACTCTCAAATTTGAAAGTAGAAGTTTGATAAATAGGTGTTACAGCCGCTCCAAACGGCTCTTTAATATCGGCTCCGTGAACTAATATTGAGTCTGTTTTTAAGTGTTTAGTTTCCATAGCTATATATTTAATTTATTCAACGTATAATACCAATCCCTTTAGGTACTCCCCTTCGGGATGATATATATTTACTGGATGGTCAGCAGGTTGAGTTAACCTATGTAATATCCTGACATTCCTACCTGTTTGAGCCGCTGCAGAGAATACTGCCAATGCAAATGCATGCTTATCTACTACCTGTGAGCAACTATAAGTAAATATAATACCCCCTTTTTTCACTTTCTCAATCGCCAAAGCATTCAATCTCCTATATGCTCGAATTGCATTATCCAATGCACCCCTATGCTTTGCAAATGCTGGTGGATCTACAATTATAAGATCATATTTATTTGCATCTGCATTTCTCATAAATTCAATTGCGTCTTCACAATATGATGTATGATTTGTGAATCCATTCAGCTCTACATTTTTATCTACCATCTCCATAGCGGTTTTAGAGCTATCAACTGAATCAACATGTTTCGCATTATTGCTCAACGCATATATAGAAAATCCACCTGTATAGCAGAATAGATTTAATACATTCTTATCCTTAGAATATTGTTTAACAAGATCTCTATTATCTCTCTGATCCAAGAAAAATCCTGTTTTTTGCCCAGTTTCCCAATTTACAAGAAATTTATTGCCATTTTCCAGAATCACAGTAATATCATCACCACTCTCATCAGCTCTCCATAAATATCCATCTTTAAGATCTAGCCCCGCTTTAAATGGAGCTGTACCCTCACTTTTATTATAAATTGAAGTGAGCGATTCACCATAAACTTTTTGCAATGCAAAAGAAATATCACTCAGAGATAGATACATCCCAGCAGAATGCGCTTGAATAACAGCAATATTATTATATATATCAATAATTAGCCCAGGTAGAAAATCCCCTTCGCCATGTATCAATCGATAAGCATTTGTTAAAGGGTTACCGATAAGATTAATACTCTTACGCATCTGGTAAGCAGCCTGAATTCTATCTACCCAAAAATCTCTATCAATATTTATATCATTAAAAGAGAGAATTCTTACAGTGATTGAGCCTATTTGATAATGGCCAACACCTAAAAACTCCCCTATATTTGAATAAACTTTTACAATATCTCCCTCCTGAGGTTTACCTTCAACTTTTTTTACTGCTCCAGAAAAAACCCAGGGGTGAAACCTTTTTAACGATTGCTCTTTTCCTTTATTTAATACAATTTTAACCATCTAAACTCCAATTAATTTATCATACATTTCTTTACAAATCCAAGCATCAACTGCTGCGTATTTTAATTGTGCATCGGATAATTTTGAAGCTTCCCAGTTAGATAATTGTTGTGATTTGGATACTCTTTTCTTTAATATTATGGCTGCCATTTTTCTTACACTTTTCTCTTGAATACCATACTGAGGCGCCACCTTCTGAAGATCCACAAATCCCTTAGGGTCAAAAACCCTATACGTTTGCAAACCCTTTATATCATCATGTATTGCTGCCCCAACTTTTAAGACCTTAGCATTGGCTAATAACTTTGCCAACTCTTTAGGTACACCTGTTTGCTGGAGCCTGAATATATACGCTTTATCTGATGTAGATAATTGCAATATAGCCATTTTATTTCTAGGTACTTTAGGGACAAAACAGGGCTTTGTCTCTGTATCAAAACCCAAAACAGGTTGCTGATTTAAATAACTTATTGCGTTAATAAAATCGGCACCCGTATCAGAGATAACATTTATCTCACCTGAGAATGTTGCTTGCTCCAACATCTCTATCTCTTTTACATTTACTGTCTGGGCAAAACTCATTAGTTAATCTATACTATTTTTAATTTTTGAATATGTAGCTGGTAACATCCTCTCTATCCTCAACACTACATCTTCATTTATATATTTTTTAGAAAAAGGAACCGAGACAGTTGTTATCTCCTCTGTTCCGTAATCTCTACCATACTTAAAACCATAAGATAAAGAATAATCGCCATCCAACTGATTATCCGCCAACCCCAATGCCGGAATAGACTGATAAATCTGCACATTTCCATTTGTAATTCTCAATGCTAAATTATTCTGTTTTCTTAATATTTCATAACACTCTTTTGCAGTATAAACAGCAGGGTCTATAAAAGAAAAATTATCATCTATCAAATTCTTATATATAAATACTCCATTTGAATGATAATCTTTCAACTCTGCCATCACTTTATTTAAAGTATCAATTAAAAAAGGATAATGTGTACACCCTAGTATTATATGCTTCAATGGCACTTGTGCACCCTCTTTTCTATGCTTCTCCAATAGAGAAACAAGATGAAACCTTGCATAATTTGCTGCCGAATTTAATTGCATTTGAGATATACTCCCTTTTGCATCTTTTGTGTACAATACATTATTATCTGTATAATCAAAATTATATACAGGCAATAATACCGGTTTTATATCCGTATCTCTAACTCCGAGCATCGGCCCTCTATATGAATCCCTTACACTTCTTTGAGAGGTATTTACATACTCCTTTTCTTCATCCACAGATTCTGCAAAACCTGCACAAGCATGATTTACAACCTTGAGCATTCTATCTCCTCCCCTCTCTTCTAAAGCTCTATAGATTTCTTTTTTATAAGCATCTGAAGATATAGTACCAATAGTGGCCAACACTCCAACAGCAGCAGAATCAGATTTATTCTCCTCTAACTGCTGCATGAGAGCTTTAACACCTGCATTAATTACACCAACAACAGATACACCTGTTCCACTTTTACATAATAACGTATCCACCTCATTAAGCCCGTAAGCAGTAGCGGTATTACAAGCTATGACAATTACCTTAGATGGCTCTTTTCTCCCCGACTTATCAAGATCATATTTATTCTTATAAAATTTATTATCCAATAAAAATAAAGCATCTTTTACCACTAATTCTTTAAAAAAATCTTCTTTATTCTCAGACGAATACATCCCGTAAGGCATATTTGCTAAATCTGCATAATAATTGAAATTCTCCCCCTCAAAATCCGGAATACCATCAGCTCCCGGTGCTCCTGTTATATTATCATATTCGTCTAATGTTAGAAGCACTTCTAACACGGTCAAGCCACCTGTTCCGGAGTCAAACACTCCTATAGGTAGCTTTGATGTCTCTTTAGGAAAACCTTTAAAATTTGCATAATGCACAGATGTTGAATCATATACAGCTTTTTGCGTAATAGGTAAAAGCGTACTGGTATCCTCCTTTACAACATTATTGCAAGCAAATAAAAATAAGGCTAAAAAAAATGTTAATAATCCTTTGATCATATATTACTTTGTATATACGTACTCTCCGTTTTTACCAGAAATTATAACCTGCGCTACAGAGTTTTCACTTTTCTCCACCCTACCTATAATTTTGGCATCTATACAATATTTCTCCGAGATAGAAATAATATCATTAGCTATCTCTTGTGGAACATAAAACTCCATTCTATGCCCCATATTAAATACTTTATACATCTCTTGCCAGTCAGACCCAGATTCTTGTTGGATAACTTCAAATAATCTTGGAGTATCAAACAGGTTGTCTTTTATAATTTTTAGGTCATCTACGAAATGTAATATCTTGGTTTGGCCCCCACCAGAACAGTGTACCATACCATGAATTGATTTTCTATGAGAATCTAATATCTCTTTCACAACAGGTGCATAAGTACGAGTTGGTGATAAAACAAGTTTCCCATATGTGAGTCCCGTTACAGGATCTAGCTCATCAAGCTTTTTAGAGCCTGAATAAACTAAATCCTGCGGGATTCCATTATCGTAAGTTTCTGGATATTTTGCAGCAATATATTTACCAAACACATCATGGCGAGCAGATGTAAGACCGTTACTCCCCATGCCACCATTATATTCAGTTTCGTAAATAGATTTTCCAAATGATGCAAGAGCAACAATAACATCTCCTTCGCAGATATTAGCATTATCTATTACATCGCTTCTTTTTAATCTAGCACAAACAGTACTATCAACTATGATAGTTTTAACAAGATCACCCACATCAGCTGTTTCTCCGCCAGTTAAAATAATATTAACTCCATGCTCAGACATTGTGGATGCGAATCTCTCAGAAGCAGCAATTAGCTGAGAAATAACCTCTCCTCCTACTAATTGTTTATTTCTTCCGATAGTTGATGATAACATAATATTATCAACAGCACCTACACATAGTAAATCATCTGTATTCATTACTATTGCGTCTTGTGCAATTCCATCCCAAACAGTAATGTCTGATGTTTCTTTCCAGTATGCATAAGCTAGAGAAGACTTCGTACCAGCTCCATCTGCATGCATTACAATACAATAATCCGGGTCATTACTTAAAAAATCCGGTACTATTTTACAAAATGCTTTTGGAAATAAACCTTTGTCAATATTTTTTATAGCTGCGTGTACATCCTCTTTTGATGAAGAGACACCTCTTTGCGCGTATCTGTTGTTGTTTGAGCCTTTATGCTGCATATATCAATTAAAATTTTTCTATTTTTTTCTACCAGGATAAACTTTTAATGCCTCTTCTAAACATACAAGTGCATTTTTAAGATCTTCCTCTTTAAGAACATAAGCTATTCTTACTTCATCTAAACCTTTGCCCGGTGTTGCATAGAAACCGGCAGCAGGTGCAACCATAACAGTTTGTCCGTTATAGCTGAAATCTTCCAATAACCATTGAGCAAATTTATCTGCATCATCAACAGGTAATTTAGCAATAGTATAGAAAGCGCCCATAGGCTCAGGTGTAAATACACCATCAATTTTATTTAATCCGCTAACAAGAATATCTCTACGTTTGATGTACTCCTCTTTTACCGCATCAAAATATGATTGTGGAGTTGCAAGAGCACCTTCAGCAGCAATTTGTCCATATTCACAAACACATAAACGAGCTTGAGCATATTTAAGAACTGCTTTCATCACCTCTTTATTCTTAGAAACAATCGCTCCGATTCTTGCTCCACACAAGCTATATCTTTTAGAAACCGAATCCAATAAGATTACGTTATCTTCCATACCTTTGATGTGCATACAAGAATAATGCGGCTCATCTGTATAGCAGAACTCTCTGTAAACCTCATCAGAGTAGATATACAAATTGTGTTTTTTTGCAATTTCAGCTAATTTAATAATAGCCTCTTTTGGATATAGTGTTCCAGTTGGATTACCAGGGTTACATATTAAAATACCTTTTGTTTTAGGAGTAATATATTTCTCAAACTCTTCAATCGGAGGTAATTTAAATCCTTCTTCAATAAAAGTAGGTATAGGAACTAACTTAATATCATTTTGCACTGCAAATGAATTATAGTTTGTATAGAATGGCTCTAATACTATAACCTCGTCACCCGGATTACATGTAACAGCTAAAGCAAATTGAACAGCCTCTGTTCCACTTGCAGTAACAATTAGATCAGCAATATCTATATCAATACCAATACCATTATAGTATTTTACAAGCCCTTTTCTGTAAGACTCGCTACCAGCTGAGTTTGTGTATTCAATAACTTTCAGATTGTTATTTTTTACAGCATCCAAAGCTTCTTTTGGTGACTCAATATCAGGTTGACCGATATTAAGATGATAAACTTTTATACCTTTCTTTTTAGCAGCTTCTGCGTAAGGTACCAATTTTCTGATAGGCGATGAAGGCATTGCCTTAGCCTTTTGTGAAATTGTTAACATATTACAAAATGTAAAGATTAAGTGTTGTTTTTATGTTTATTAATTATAATTTGCCAATTTGAGCAAAAATTTTTCAATTTTGGGTTGTATTTTAGATGTTGGAACGGAATAATTATTAACTAAAATAGCAAATCGAGCCAAACCGGCTTTTGTTTCCACATATCCGGCATAGCATCTTACTCCTGATAAGGATCCGCTCTTGGCGTGTATCCTCTTTTTTACATTAACATCTTCATTTTTAAGAACATTCCTTAAAGTTCCATTGCCACCCGGATAAGGAAGACTCTCAAAAAAGTAAGCAAATATACCATTTTCCTCTATCATTGCATAGAAATCACATAAAAACTTTGGAGAAACATAATTTTGCCTCGAAAGTCCACTCCCGTCACTCATAGTAAAACCATCTCTATTCAACTCCAAAGAGTCCATTAATCTGTTTACAGCAACAATAGAAGAGTCATAAGAGCCAACTCCCGTAAGTTGTTTACCTATTGTCTTTAATATTGTTTCCGCATAAAAATTATTACTTACCCTGTTAGTAACATTTACTATCTCGCTCAATTGGGGAGAAAAAGTTTCGGCAATTACAATCGGCTCAGCGGTACACCCCTTTATATCTTTATAATCAACCAACCCTTTTTCTACTATTATTCCATTATTTTTAAGGTACTCATTAAAGTGCCAACCTGCACTAAAATGTGGAAATTTATTAGAAACAGATGATTTTACAATTTTCTTATCCAAACCTATTGACCCTGCAAATAAAGATACCGGAGCCAAATCCTGAGCATAGTACATACTTTTATCCCCACTCTTTACCGGAGCAGTATATAAATTATTTATAATTCTAAGGTTAGGTACAATCGGATAAACCTGCTCAATTTTTATAGAATCACCCGTTGATTTCCCCGGATACAAAATGTAATCCTGTATATTTTCGGCAAAAGCCAAGCCTGAAGCAGTGCTACCATATGATGCACCTATATTTCCCCAAGACCATGCATCGGGAATACTCTCCCTTACAAAATAAGAATCATCTAATACTATTCTCCCGGCAACTCTCTCTATATTTAAATCTTTAAGAGCCTTTGTCCATATCCCGAATATAGAATCTATAGGGTAAGCAATAGTATCTTTAGAGCCTAAAGTGGGATCTCCACCCCCTATTATATATAGGTCGCCATTCAAAACGCCATTAGATAAAGCCCCGGTATAAGCTAGTTTTGTAGAATATTTATAATCCGGCCCTAATACGATAAGCCCCAATCCTGTAGTAACTGTCTTCATCGTAGAAGCTGTCAGCATAGGAAAATTACCATTCCAATCGGCAATTGTTTCCCCGTTGGGAGATACTGCATAAATCCCCACAATAGAGTTATTCAGAACCGAATCCCCTTTCAACTCCCTCTCAATAAATCTGTTTAACTCTTTATTATTCGCAAACGACTGGGATGTGAATAAAAACACTAAGGCCAGTATAGATACTATTTTACTCATTATTATTGATGTTTAAATTATTAATTTCAGCAGTTGAATAATCTCTCACACATAATTCAATTATAAGTTTTATCCAGATTAATGCACATGGCAAAGCCTTTAGCGCATAGGGTAATATCCACGTTTTTTTCACATAAGAAGGGAACAGATCGGAAGGGGACATACTTGTAAGCAAAAAAGCAAATACAACAAGTGAGACATTAAGCCAAGAGCCCTTTTTCTGCGAAACCATATACCAAATAGCAACACCAAGTAAAGCGATAATATAGCTAGAAGATTCGCTTCCCGTACTAAAAAGCACTACAAATAATAGCACAGAAGCTAATATACTAAGCTTAAAAGAGAGAAACTTATATTGCTTAAACCTTAAATACGGAAGTGCAAAAAGAGCCATCCCGCACAACATAGGATAAATATCGGAATAGCTTGAAGAACCCGATATTTTGCGAATCATTCCCAATATTGAAATATTCTGATACAATGAGAACAAGTTTTTACCCGATTTACTTTGCAACTCCCCAAACCAATCATAATATTGCGACAAAACATACTCCGGAGATGAAAACAGCATTGGCAAAACAAACGCAATAACACTCCAAGCTACCATCCAAGCAATAAATCTTGTTTTATGCTTAGAAAACAGAAAAAAAGCCAAACCTACAATTCCATAAATCTTCACAAAAGTACCAACCACAATCAAAAGGGCAGCCAACCAATCCTTCTCTTTTTCTATCGCCGCAAAAGATAAAATAATTATACCCGCAATTGCAATATTGAATTGCGACATAAATAGAGCCGTAAGCAACTCATGCGCGCAATACCAATAAATAAATATCTTGGAAGCCTTATTTATAGTAAGATACCTTACAGATGAGAATAAAAACACTGATAAACCCACTTGCCATAATAATTGCCCTAACCAGATAGGCAAAACCGCAAAAGGTGCAATTATCATTGAAAAGAACGGACCATATAAATTAACATCTTTATATTCAGCAGGATACTCTCCATACAAAGATAAATTATCAGCAAAATGGACAAATACTCCCCTAAAGATTAAGAAATTATTACTCGAAGAGCCCTGCAGAACTGTTGACAAACAGGCGATCACACCCAAAGAGACCCACAACCCCAATAAGGTTCGATAATCCGAAAAAAAAGGCTTATAGAAGAAGTCCGAAATTTTTTTAGTTAAGGTCATTTTTTAAATGTTTAATTTAAGAGCACAAATATAAAAAAATTAAACAGGTCTTGAAAACATAATCACATTTACCTATTTTTTGTACTTTTAAGAAAAAATAGCACTTTTTTCACTCATTCATCTCAAAATTTACCTATTTTTTAAAATAAATACATATTTTTGCATCAAAATCTTCACAAAACACACTAAATAATGAGTAACATTAGAACAAGAGCCCTAGAAGAGGTTGCTAATCGCAAAGCAGATCGCTTCATTATTGAAGAGAGACCCGTATCCGAATACTTTGGTGAAAAAGTATTTGATCTGCCCAAAATGCAAAAATATCTATCTCCTGAAGCATACGCAGCAGTTGTGAATGCAATTGAGTATGGAGAAAAAATTGACAGAAACATTGCAAACCAGATTGCAGCCGGAATGAGAAGCTGGGCTGTAAAACATGGCACTACTCATTATACACACTGGTTCCACCCATTAAACGATACAACTGCTGAAAAGCATGAAGCATTTGTAGATCCGATGGCCGGAGGTGGCGTATTTGAAAACTTCAAAGGGAGCACCCTTATCCAACAAGAACCTGATGCATCCAGCTTTCCAAACGGAGGATTAAGGAACACATTTGAAGCAAGAGGATATACAGCATGGGACCCTAGCTCTCCCGCATTTATCATTGACGGCACACTATGTATCCCAACAGTATTTGTGGCATACACAGGAGAATCGCTAGACCAGAAAACTCCACATTTAAAATCGATAGCCTCAATAGATAAAGCAGCTACGGCAATATGTAAAATGTTCGATAAAAACGTAACAAGCGTAAAAACAATGCTTGGTATAGAGCAAGAATACTTCTTGGTTGATGAGGCATTTTACAGAGCACGTCCCGATCTTATGATTTGCAACAGAACACTTATCGGGCACACTGCAGCAAAAGATCAACAACTCGAAGATCACTATTTCGGTGCAATCCCAAGCAGAGTGATGGCATTTATGAAAGATTTTGAGACAGAAGCATACAAACTAGGGGTTATTCTTAAAACAAGACACAACGAGGTTGCCCCTAATCAATATGAATTTGCTCCGGTATATGGAGAAGCAAACATATCTACCGATCAAAATCTTATGATGATGATCATAATGAAAAAGATTGCTAAGAAACACAAATTAAAAGTAATCTTCCATGAGAAACCTTTTGCAGGAGTAAACGGATCTGGCAAGCACTGCAACTGGAGCTTGGTTACCAATACCGGGATAAACCTTTTATCTCCGGGTAAAACTCCAAGAACAAATATGCAGTTTTTAGCATTCTTCTCATCGGTAATGAAAGCGGTATATGAGCACCATTACCTACTAATGAGCAGTGTAGTATCATTAAACAATATGCACAGGCTTGGTGGAAACGAAGCACCTCCCGCTGTAATGAGTATTTTCATTGGAGAAACACTTACCAAATTAGTTGAATCAATAGAAGGATTGACAGATAAAAACCTCACCAATACAACAGACAAAGAGGTGAAGGTAAGATCTAAGATGCACATTGTAAATCAAATTCCTGAGATTTTGCCGGATAATACCGACAGAAACAGAACATCCCCTTTTGCATTTACCGGAAATAGATTTGAGTTCAGAGCCGTGGGATCATCAACAAATGTTGCATCATCTACTTTCATATTAAACAGTATAGTTACTCAACAACTTATAAACTTCAAAAACCTTGTTGATAACAATATGAAAGCCGGAATGACACAAGATAAGGCTATGATGAAAGTAATAAGACAATTCTTAAAAGAATCCAGAAAGATAAGATTTGAAGGTAACGGATATAGCCCACTATGGCACAAAGAAGCAGAAGATAGAGGATTAAAAGCTATCAAGAGTGCACCAGAGGCATTCAAATCATTTATCTCTGAGAAATCTTTAGAAATGTTTAAGCAAGCAGAGGTTCTCACAGAGAGAGAGGCAGAAGCAAGATACGATGTATTAAACGAGATTTATATTAAGAAGCTACAGATAGAAGCGAGAGTTTTGGGTGACCTTACCATAAACCACGTAATACCAACCGCTTTTTCATTCCAAAAGACCCTTATTTCAAATGTTATGGGAATAAAAGAATTATTCCCTAATGAATATGAAACAATAGCAGAATCCCAAATTCGTCTTATCAAGAAGATCTCAGACTACACAAACAAACTACATAAGTTTGTACACGATATGGTAGAAGCGAGAAAGATTGCAAACCTTATAGAAGATTACCCTTCAAAAGCAGAAGCATACCATAAAACCGTTTTACCATTCCTAGAAGAGATAAGAAAGATTGCCGACAAATTGGAAATGGTTATCGACGACGAATTATGGCCATTACCAAAATATAGAGAGATGTTATTCTTTAGGTAATCTAAACAATAAAAAAAGATGTCCTGTAAACAATAGCTGCACAAAGCAGCAAAACCAACTCCCCTTTTGATATATAGCTATTATTTTCCTTAAAATAATCTGCCAATATAATTGAAAGGGGAGTTATCAATAATAAAGATAAGTCATATTGCTTATCCCCTCCATAAATAATAACAAGGAATAAATATATTCCAAATTGAACCATACTCAATCTGATTATAGAATCCTTGATCATATTATATCTATTCAAGTTTGAAAATAATGATAAAATAGCATGAATAAATACAAATATGAAACAT
>CAZYQA010000037.1:0-12255 GCA_964649555.1 uncultured Muribaculaceae bacterium | reverse complement strand
TGTTTACCTTATTCATAAGCAATACATCTCATTAATTCATTGTAATGTCCTTCAGAAATTTTTTCTTGATCATATAAATCTCGAGCTTTAATACCAAAATCACTAATAATTAACCCATCATTACCTGATTCATATAAAGACAAATCATATCCATACAATAAAGCAGATTCTTTAACAGAAACTTGCAAATAATCCTGCAATTTATTTTCACTCAAAACACCGATAGATTTAAGCCTAAAAAGCAAAGATTGACGAGAAACAGAAAATAATTGTTCCAATTTTATAATAGAAGCTAAGCTAATATTCTTAGACTTAATCTGATCAGCAGATAGAAACTTTAAAATTCCATCCTTAGGCATCAACAGCGCAGAAGCAAACAAATTAGCATTTTTCTCAGAAACGCTGGATTCAACATCTACACTACAAATATGGGGTTGGGGATTTTCATCGTAAAATAGATGATATAACTCATGAGCAATAGTAAAATGCTGTCTACCTCTTGTGGTTGCACTATTGACTAACACAAAGCAGTAATCACCTTTTTTAACTGACAAGCCATAAAAAGTATTAGAAAGAGGCTTATAAACAGTAAGAATATTTAATATTCTTAAAACACTCTTAACAGAAATTGGCTCTATAGCACTCAAACCACACTCCATTCTAAATTTAGCAGCTAATAACTCAGCACCCTCGTTTGATAACTTTTTCATTTTAATAATAGTGTATTAATTTTCAAATAGTTTGAAACAATATTCTTAAACGAAGCTATCTCTTTAATGTCTTTATCTGATAAATCATCAACTCTAAAAGCACAAATTAACATTTGATCAACAATATTTGCATCCTCTTCAAAAAACAAGCAAAGCTCACATCCAAATAAACTCGCAGCACTTTCCAAAATGCTTAAAGGAACTTCTCTTACACCTGATTCGTAATTTGCATAAGCAGATCTTTTCACACCAATAAATTTAGACACTTGCTCCTGAGAAAAACAATTTGCATCCCTCATACGCTTTAAATTAGCTCCTACAACCTTATCCATACAATATAAATTAAAAAACCAAACTGTGGCAAATTTAACAAAAAAATATTAATATTATAAAATTTGCCACAATAATTTAAGTTTAAACCATCCTATCTCCCCACCACCAAAACCCTACTCCGTCCATTTATTGTTTTAATCACCTGTATTTGAGTAGAAATTCTCTCTGTCATTTCTGCTACATGGGAGATTACGCCTATTTTTCGCCCTTGGGTTTGGAGATGCTCGAGGGCATCCATTGCCACGCGCAAAGTATCGGCATCTAAGCTACCGAAGCCTTCATCTATAAAGAGAGATTCAATACGCATTTTGTTTGAAGATAAAGAAGATAGCCCAAGTGCTAATGCCAATGAGATTAAGAAAGATTCGCCACCCGAGAGGGAGTGAACAGAACGAACCTCAGAAAACATATCAAGATCAACTACTTGCAAAGATAAAGAATCGACAGAAACTCGCTCTAAGAGATATCTTTGTGTAATATTTTGCAGATGTTTGTTGGCATAACTAAGCAGAATATCAAGAGTATAACCTTGTGCAATTACCTTAAATTTTGCTCCGTCAGCTGAGCCAAGAAGCTCGTTAAGTTTCTGCCAGTTTATTGTGATAGACTCTTGCTGGGCAATCTCCTTTTCAAACTGCTTAATCTTTGCTTTCCCCCTTTCATCATTTGTAAAGAGGATAGCTATCTCGCTTATTCTCGTCCTTTTAGTATTTATTTGCCCCCCTGTTTCTCTAGCCAATAAAGATAAACTCTCTTTATTTTCTTCACCAGATGGCTTAGATACTAAACTCTGATGCTCAGCCCAAACACGATCACGCTCCTCTATCATAGTTTTAGCAGCTATTTTACGCTTATTCAAATCATCAAAATATACCCTTTCACGCATTAGCCACTCACTATCTTTAGAGAGCAATTCCCCCAATTTATCATAGCTCAGCCCATCAATCCTTTTAGATAGCCAAGAATTCACGCTAATATTTAGCTTCTCAATATTTGCTTTAAATTGATTATTAAGCAATTCAATCTGTGAAATGGCTCCCAACAATTTTTCCCCCTTAGCTATAAGCACATTAACTTTTTCATTTGCAATATTGTAAGCATCTGCGGCCTTATTAGAAGCAGCACGAAACTCATTCTCAACAATATCGGCTTGCTTGCCATTAAAAATAGCAGATCTCTTAATCTTCAACCCATCACACTCCTTAAACTTCGCATCACGCTTAGATTTCGCATCCTCTTCACTAATAGATAGCTCCTTCAAGCGAGAGTTTAGAGTTTTCAACTCTTGATCCAAAGCTCCAAGCTGCAATTCAATATTATTATAATTCAAGGTGTTATCATTCCACTGCTTTGAAATATCCTTTAACTCTTTAGAAAGAGTACCGCTAGAATATTTATCCTCCCAATCAGGAATACAACTTAAAATTTGCGACAATTTTGCATACAAACTATCAAACTGCTCAGTATATGTTCCGATAAGAGATTTAAGCCTTATATTCTCATTCTGCCTATTTAAAATACTCTCACTCAATCTTGTAATTTCAGCAGAGATCAAAGATTTAGACTCATTCAACACCTTCTCTTCCAAGCTCTCAACAACTGCTTCAGCAGATTTAGGATGGCGAATACTTCCACAAACCAAACAAGGCTCACCATCAACAAGCTTAGCCCTTAATACAGCTATCTCCTCTGGTAAGATATTATTCAATCGATCTAGCTCCTTCTTTGCCGAATCAAGTAATTTTTGTTCGTTACCTAAAAGTACGTCAGAAGAGTTTAAAAGTTTAGAATTTGACAACTCCTGCTTTTTAGTAGACACAGAATCATCGATATATGTTGTAATCAGCTCAATTCGAGTTACAATCTCTTTATAAATTTCATTCTTAGAGAACCAATTGTCAATATCCTGCAACTTATTTTTAGAACTAGACATCTCTTTTTCAGAGTACTCTATTGCCTTCGTACATTTATTTTTCAAATCTATTGCTAGCAACAAATCTTTATCCGCAGAAGCTAGCTGTTTCGAAGACTCGCTAAGCATCACATCTAATGCTCTTGCCTCCTTAATCTGAGGCTCAAGCTTTTCCCAATCCTGCACAAAGGATTTTCTCTTTGTATCACACTCAGCAAGAGTTAATTTCACACTCTTAAGCTCATCGGAATTGGAATCATTTAACGACTTTTGTTCTCGTAGCTTATTTTCACTCTCAACAAGCCTTTTTTTGTCATTTTCTAAAGCTCTGAAATCATCCCTTATATCCTGAACACTCTCAATAAGAGCAAGAGAATCAGCTCTTTCCTTACCAGCAATCTCCTCATCATTAATAGACACAAGCTGAACTTTTGCATTGCGTAGCTCATTCGATAATTGCTCATCTCTCTCAATCCACTTTAGCTTATCATTTGCAACACTCAACACATTATCGAGTGCTATAATCTCCTTTTGCAAATCATCACTCTCCTTTTGGAGCAGCTCAATCTGTTCGCAACTAAGTATCTCCACCCCTTTTATCTTCTCCTTTATAGCAGACAAATCAGCCTCAGCCAACTTAGTATTTTCATAAATTTTTGCCGAAATACGGGAATAAATATCGGTACCTGTTAATTTCTCCAGCAACTCCGCCTTTTCACGCTGAGGAGCTTTAAGAAAAGTCGCGAAATCCCCTTGAGCCAATAGCACAGAGCGAGTAAATTGGTCAAAACTAAGCCCAACCAAATCTATAATCCTCTTTAGAAGCTCTGTCTTAGTACCCTTAACCTCGCTTGAAGTGGTGATATTAAAAACCGAAAAAGTGGAATTTTGTAACGAGCCATCAGCCTTATCCCTAGAGCGCCTCACACTCCAGCGAGAACGATATTTCTCCCCCGAAAGTGATACAAACTCAACCTCTGCGTAAGCATCAGCAGTACCTCTACGCAAAATATTTCTGCAATCTTTCTGCTTCACAGTAAACTCCTTAACATCTGAAATATCAGCGTTATCCACAGCCCTATTCACACGAGGTGTATCATTATAAAGAGCAAGACATATTGCATCTAAAAGTGTCGATTTACCGGAACCGGTACTACCGGTAATAGCAAAAATCCCCGCAGAACAAAGCGGTTCTTTTGTAAAATCAATCTCAAACTCCCCCTCCAACGAGGCAAGATTTTTTCCTCTGATAGCTAATATCTTCATACCTCAATCTCCTTTACAACCTTATGTAGAAGCACTTTCATCGCATCCGGCATACTCTCCCCTCCATATCTACGCTTAAAAACATCTGAAGCCATATCAAGCGGATCCACCTCTTTCAACTCATCATAACTCATAATCTTACGCTCCACTCCCACCCCATTAGTTACCAACTGCAAACGAGCCAAGCGCACCTGCTTATTCTCTAACGCACTCTCTATCTGAAACCTAAGCGTCGGTTCTGGTTCTGTAATCAAAACCTTCACCTCCAAAAATGGAGCACTCTCATTACTCTCCCCATCAGGCAACATAGCAATCTCACGCAAAACCTCACTAAGCTTTTTAGCCTGAGCAGGCAAAGAAATCAGCTTCACAGGCGCCTCAAAAACAAGCCTCTCCACCTCAACACTATCCGAAATCATAACCATCGTAGCCCCTTGTATATTATTTTTCTCAGCAAACGACATAGGAAGCGGCGCCCCTGCATACCGCACACTTTCCCTTCCCGAAACCCTCTGCGCACGATGCAAATGCCCCAACGCCGTATATTTAATCTTAGGAGAAAAAGCATCAGGAGAAACAGCCTCCAGACCCCCAATATTTGTACGCTCCGATCGATCCCCATCAGAAATCTCCGACCCCGTAGCCTGCAAATGCCCCATAGCCACCACAGTATCACAATCACCAGGCACAAACTCTATCAACTTCTGATACATCATCTGCACCCCCTGCGCATAAGTATCAGCCTGAGGGTAATCCCCTTGCCTGAGATAAGGGACAGCCAAACAATACCCCCCTTTAAGAATTGGGACAATTAAATGTTGATAATCAATCTCCCCATTAGCATCTCTTTTCACACCCCCACTCACCGTAATATTCATATTCTCTAAAAGCGGATTTGGAGCCTCTAGCCTGGCAGCCGAATCATGATTCCCAGCAATTATAATAATCTGTAACTTAAGATTCTGCGCCGTAATATCCCTCAAAAAAGAGTAATACAGCCGCTGCGACTCAGCAGAAGGGTTTGGACTATCAAAAATATCACCCGCAATGAGCAACAAATCAATCCCATTCTCTTTCACCTGCCTTTTCAGCCAATCCAAAAACTGCAAATGCTCACCCTTGCGCTCAAACTCAAAAAAAGTTTGCCCAAGATGCCAATCTGATGTATGGAGGAGTTTAATCATAAATATATTCTTAACAACCTTATATATCCAAAACAACTATTTACTTTACAGGAGACAGAATCATTGTCGAATCCTTCTTCACCTTCACAATATTAATCTCTTTATCAAGAGCATATAGGTTCACCCCTTTATAATGCTTAAAGCCACCGGCCTGAGTAAAGTTATTTTTGTCTTGATTCTTAATCAGCTTATTGGGCTTATCCCAATTCAATTTCATAAACTCATCAGCATCAAAATAAGCATAACAAATCTGATTATTAAAATTGAGCTTAAGAACAACCTCTTTATCATTGGTAATATCCATAGAGATAACATAGCCGATATTATCATAAGTGGTATTAAAATCTATCTTACGCAAATAATTGACATCCTTATTATTTATCTTGCTTACAGAATAAATATAAGCACTGGCACTAGGAGCATCAAACACAAAAAGCGTATCATTATAAACCCTCATATCTCTGGGATAAGGAGTTACATTAGAAGTAATCAGATTATCAATATTCAGATTCAGAAAATATGAATTATTATTTGCAACAGTATAATTTATCTTAGCCTTCTCAAACACTCTGATACCACTTTTAGAATCTCTCACATAAATAAAGTTCTCACACTGCGCTATAGAGGTAGCAAAAGAGACATTGCCACTCCAGACACCCGTTCCAAGCCTGGAAACATAATCCCCGGTGAACTTATTAAATATCTGCACCTCCCTGCTATCGCCACAAGCAACAAATAAATAATCCCCATTTATTAGCATTGACAAAGGATCTGTCCTATCTAAATTTTTATACTTATTAACATACTTCTTTGTAGCCATATTGTATCTATATACAGCTTTTTCCGCCCTATTCCCAATATAAAGAATATCCTCCTCTACATACAAAGAGTATGGAGAGAAATGGGTATCGCCATCCAAAGGCTGAGAGATCGCCCCCTCTTTCTCAAAAGAATAAATATAAATTTTTGTGGTATCATAAGGGAAAACAAAAACATCCTCCGTGATAGTTCCCTTTGTACACCCTGCTATCAACATAGATAACATCAATATATTAATGATAATTTTTTCCATTATACGTATCTTCTAAAGTTCATTTTCAAAATATTTTCTCACCTTGCTATCTTTATACATTTTAGCTGTACTGGCATCATTCATCTTAGATTTATCAATTCCAAACCCTCTATATTCATCATATATAGGGTTATGGGTATCCAAGATATTTCTACTCTCATAAGGCAAATTACCTTTTGTAGCCATATAAACATGAAAATTAGCGATAAAAGGTGTCCAGCCAATACCTGCGCTAGGATAAGTCATATTACTATCATGAGAAAAGCCATAGCAATGAGCAAGCTCGTGCGCAATAGCATCCCATCCACTATACGAAGCATAATGACCATAAAAATTCCAATCGGCAACACCAAAAGTAGAACCACCACCAAGCCCCCCGGCATAAGCTGGATTCACCCTACCAAGAACAAGCCTTTTCTTCAAAAAACATCTCTCAATAAAATTATTATAATCACTATTTGTAAAACTTACCTTATTATTGTTACAGAGATCTCCCCCAAACACCTTAGAAAAATTATTCATTATCTCCTTATACTCAGGCGACGACATCATATAACCAAAATTAGTAACAATTACCACCCACTCCCTGGCAACCATAGATCTAAGCTCCAGCCAAGAGGTAGATTCGCCCTCCTTCCAACTATAATTAGAAAAAGAGATATCCCAATCTGTCTTAATAGATTTTAACATTAAATAATGCTTGCACTTGCTATCAACAGAGAGCCTCATATCACCATGAATAAACTCTTTATATAACACCACAAGCTCCCCATTACCAATATTATAAACCGTACTCTCATCTAAAAACTTAGGACGAAATTTCACCTGCCCAAACATAGGTATGCTATCCAACGTGGCAATAAGAATATCTTTTTGCAATTCAGGCACATACATAAAAATATCCACCTCATCTAAACGCTTAGCCGAATAGCTGGTAATAATAATAGAATCACTATTTATAGTGGGCGCTATCTGTAATATATTTTTAAGATTAAACGATCTTTTAGCAATTAATTCCGTACTTTGCTCAGTAAGTGAAAGGATAAAAGATTTGGAATTAACATCTAGTTTATCATAAACCAGAGTATCACAATAAGGGATAATTTCTTGCTCAATTATATTCTCAACAACTTCATTTTTGTCACAAGAATAAATAAAAAATAAAGAACAGAAAATAGGTAACAACTTGTTTTTTAAGTGAATCATATATCTAAAATTTGGTGCAAATATAGTGAAATATTGGTGGATATAAAATATGCTAGTTCAGTACTGAGCAGAAACTCCTCTTATAACCTCATTCCTTTATGACATGATATCAAACGATGCAGGATCTCATATTTCATCTTTATCCAAGCCAAGCCAATCTTTATAACTATTAGCTTATTCATAATCATCATTCCCCATATAAAAATCATCCTCTTCATTCATAAATCTGTAAAGTTCTTCTTCATCCATTGCTAAAATATTTTTTATAACAACTAATTAATACAAACTTGATTCATTATTTCACGATATCTATCCATAACAAAAGAATCATCTAAAGCTTTTGTATGCTTGCCCACAAAGGAGGTGATGAGGTTATTACAACGGCTATACTTGATAGAATAGAAAAACAATTTTTATGAATAAATAATCAGAGTATTTTTTTTATAAAAACTAGAACAAGGATCCCTCCCGATGAGTTGGCGTGATTTAATGCTTATGGTGGAGCAGATGTTTATAATGTAATGCTATATCTTAAATAATAATGATTTATTTTATAAAGGAATTGATACGCTGTTTTACATTCTCGGATAAGAATTTGGAATAGAATGTAAGCTCATATAAATGATAGTTGCCCGGCTTGAATAAATAATCCAGCTCAGGAGTATAATATTTCATTTGATCTAGCCCCTCAATTAATAACATATTTGTATTGGGATCTATCTTCACAGTGGTAGTATCATTAAGTTTAGCCGTCTCTGGTGTTACTTTCCAATTAATAGGATTGATACAAATTGATGTTGGAGATAAAAACTGAGATATGCTATTGGGGCTCGATACAGAGTTGTAGCTTATAGTAACTCCCGTATCGGAATCTGCCAATGCAGGAGTTATTTGCCAATGGGTAGTATCAGAAGCTGCTACTCTGTAGCCAATTACATAAGCGGCAATGAGTCTTTCGTATTGTTCTTTTGTTAATATCTTAAGTAGTTCTACAACACATTTACCACCTTGACTAAACCCAGCCAAAATAAATGGTCGGCCATTATTTATATGATTAATATAATAATCGAATGATTTGGCAAGATCTGTAAAAGCATAAGGAAACCTCTCATTTATAATTGAATCGTTTATCCAAGATTCTAAGGTAATCTGCTTGTAATATGGCGCATAGAAGTTTGCGCTACCTCCAAATATCTCTTCGCCAAGCTCAAATGATGGCTTCATCATTGCTCTTTGCTCACTGTTATAAGGGTCTGCAAAGTGCATAATGTCACCATTATAATTTTTGTAATCTAGTACACAAGTTGGTATTATATAGAAAATATCAGCTGGTTTATTTTGCGGAGTATTGAGATTCTTATACCATAGACAAGGATCCTGCTGCGGAATTTGTTCATCAATTCTACATCCGAATAGTAACAGAATTATTGTTACTAAGAAAAAATAGATATGGCGGTTTCTTGGTTTTAGCATATTCTAAACTGAGTACCTTGTTGTGATTTAACACGATAGCCCACAGATATATATGTTCACTAATAGTTGATTTTCCTCTGTCAAACAGCTCTTGCATTTGAGACTGAGTCAACCAAACGGTTTCATCTTCCAATAGAACATTGCAAATGTATATTTTTTGGTTTCAACTCACAAATACTTTTAATACCTAGCGCATATATTTTGGACTGTTGAACGTGAAATTATGTTCCCGCTAGAGCGTAAATCAGCTGTAATTCTTACTGAACCATATTTGCGCCCTGAATTATTATAACTTTCTTTTATATCTTCTTTTAGCTTCTCTGTCTTAGTAATTTTAGTAATATATTTTGAATCTATATCTATGAGAATCTATAAATTCATATTCTTACTTTTTTACAAAAAAAGCCGAATTGACAGTTGCCAAGTGTTCATAAAAATATATTTTATATCAACTTAATTATCAATCATATACAATTGTATGTTTTCGAGATTTCAGGCATCTTTTTCTTATTCAGTAGTTGTAAATAATTAATTTACATATCAATAGCAACGAAAGTTGCATATTTTTTGGTAATTCAAAATATTATTGCGCACCTTGCGTTACGGATTTTACGCAATTAAAATATTCTTCACTTATGAAACCAAATAATCCTTTTATAATCACAGGTTATCACTCGCCAATATATTTTTGTGATCGTAATAGCGAGACAAAAAAGATAACAGATGCTTTGTATAATGGGCGAAATATAACACTTATTGCACCTCGCCGTATGGGTAAACGGGGCTTGTGAAAAATGTATTCTATGCCTTAACAGAGCAAAATAGCGATATTATAACGATATATATTGACATCTATTCAACTCGTTCTTTGGAGGATTTAATACAGTTGATAGCAGCATCTATTTTAGGGAAACTTGAAAGCACTACTCAGAATATTATGAGCAGGGTGAGCAAGTTTATAAAAAGTTGCCGACCGCTATTCTCTTTTGATGAATATAGTGGTACACCAACGGTTACACTTGATATAGTAAAAGGTAGCGAAGAGGTAACACTTAAAGAGATATTTGAATATATTGCCTCGTCTGAAAAACGATGTTACATTGCCATTGATGAGTTTCAACAGATAGCTACATACAAAAAAAAGGGAGTTGAAGCGTTGTTGCGTTCTTATATTCAGTTTATACCGAATGTAAATTTTATATTTTCAGGAAGTATGCAACACGTTATGCAAGAGATGTTTTTATCTGCTAAACGTCCATTCTATCAAAGTACACAGATTATATCTGTTGGAGTTATAGATCAAGAACTATACTACATTTTTGCAAATGACTTTTTTGAGGCTAAAGGCTTTACACTAAGTAAAGAGTGCTTTGAGTATATTTATCAAAAATTTGATGGACATACGTGGTATATTCAATCTATTTTAAATAGGCTATACAGCTACAATGATAATATTGAGGACAATAAAATAGTAGATATAGCTATCAAAGAGATAATAGAAGAGTCAGCCTTTAGTTATGCTCAACTATTATCTGCTTATACCGATAATAATGTAGCACTTATTAAAGCGGTAGCCAAAGAGGGAAAGGTAACAGAGATAAATTCTAATAAGTTTATAACCAAACATAATCTCAAAGCTGCAAGTAGCGTAAATACCTCCTTGTCAAAACTATTAGACGAAGAGTTAATTTACAAGAGCGAGGCAAGTTACATCGTGTACGACCGCTTTATGGCAATATGGCTACAAAAACAGCTATTTTAACTTTTCTCATATACTACAAAGTTAATCTTTTTTGTCGCTCTTAACTCTGTCTAAATTTTAGGAAAGGGTACACACAGTAAAGGGGAAGTTTACAGTTTCGCTTATGTGATAAAACAATTCCCTATGTAGCAAACTTTGCGACACAGGGAATTGTTTTTTTTGCAAATTTTTACAACACTTAAATATTGCAATATTAAGTTTATTATTTTATTAACTTAAAGTCAATCTGATAACGATAAAACTCAATGTTATTAGTTACCACTAAAGCTCGTTCAAGTCGTTTGTCGGATTCAAGTCCAACAATAATCCCTTTAACTATTTGATTTGATTCGGCTAACTCTTCCTTGACAAATCCCATATAGCGTTGTATTTGCCCTACAACTACATCAGAAGTTCTTCCTTTTTTCAATTCGATTACAAGAAGAGCCTTTTTATCTTTACTTATAGCTAAAATATCGATTGCTCCAGTATCGGTTGGAAACTGTTGTCCGACTACATCTCCATCTACTTCGTAAATATCATATTTTTTACCAAGGATTGTATTCTTCCAATTCTTTACCAAGAACTCTTCAAGATGTTTCTCCATTGCAAATTCAACAGGATCTTCTACGTCTGGGTTTTCGCAGATAATAGCATTGGATTTTACATTTATAAATGATTCTATCTCGGTCGCATATCCTGTAATGTCGCAACAAGTGCCAATCGAACCAGTAGAACGCTGTAACTCTGGACTCATCTCTGATCGAGATATTTTTGTAGTTAGCCATTCTACTTTACGTCTATGTGGTAATGATGTATTGGGAACGTAGTAATAATTACCAGTGATTCGACCAACATAATACTGACCATTCCCATCTGGGCTAATCACTATATCATCTACATTAAGTCCTTTGCAAACAGTCCATAGCATACCACAAGCTAATCCTGCAGCCACTTTGCCTTTATCTGGACAGGCTTTTAAGTAAATTGGAATATACTGTTTATTAAAGTCTCTCCACTCATTAGGCAAAGATGCTGAAAGATCTTGATATATATCAAAGTCTGCACCTATATATCCATCTTTAACACACTGTTGGGCATACATTCCACCTTTGCCGAGCATTATACGATTGTATTTCTTCATATCTTATTTTTTAATTATCAAACCTGTAAATTTGACCATCTTTATCTAATCTTTCGATAAGATTCATAACATCATTATGATTCATCTTGCACTGACTTGTTAGGTGACAATATATGTTGGCGAATTCATTATATATATTTGTCGAGAATATACCTGCATCATCAGTTCCAATAATAATAGGGGGTATACTATAGCCTTCTTTCTGCCACTTTAA
>CAZYQA010000036.1:0-12439 GCA_964649555.1 uncultured Muribaculaceae bacterium | reverse complement strand
TGCGGTGAAAGGGGGATTCGAACCCCCGGTACGGTTACCCGTACGACAGTTTAGCAAACTGTTGGTTTAAGCCACTCACCCATCTCACCTAATCCATCCCTATTGGGCTGTTTGTTTGCACAAACACTTTGGGACTGCAAATATATGTTATTTATAATAATTTGCAAAATTTATTTAGAGAGATTTTCTCTCATTTCTGTGTCGGCTTGGATATTTTTCATTTTATAGTAATCCATAATGCCTAAATTTCCTGTTCTGAATGCCTCAGCCATAGCAAGAGGGATCTCTACTTCTGCAGCGATAACCTTGGCTCTAGCTTCCTGTGCTTTAGCTTTCATCTCTTGCTCCAAGGCAACTGCCATTGCGCGTTTCTCTTCGGCACGAGCCTGAGCGATATTTTTGTCAGCGTTTGCCTGATCTATTTGCAAAAATGCTCCAATATTTTTTCCAATATCAATATCAGCAATATCAATAGATAAGATTTCAAATGCAGTTCCTGCGTCTAATCCTTTTTGTAATACAACTTTAGATATTGAATCAGGGTTCTCTAATACACTTTTATGAGTATCTGCCGAGCCAATAGAAGAAACGATACCTTCGCCAACACGGGCTAAAACAGTCTCTTCCCCTGCACCTCCTACAAGTTGTCTGATACTAGCACGAACTGTTACCCTAGCTTTAGCAATAAGCTGAATACCATCCTTTGCAACAGCAGTAACAGGGGGAGTATTAATAACTTTTGGGTTTACAGACATTTGAACCGCTTGAAATACATCACGCCCAGCAAGGTCAATTGCAGCAGCCATATTGAAATTCAAGTCGATATTTGCTTTATCTGCAGAAATAAGTGCATTTACTACATTCGGCACATTCCCTTTTGCCAGATAGTGAGCCTCAAGCTCATTAACATCCAGCTTTAATCCGGCTTTTGTGCCGGTAATCATGGCCATTAAGATAGTTCCCGGAGGAACTTTTCTCCATCTCATTAAAACTAATTGTATCAAAGATACCTTTACCCCCGATATAAGGGCTTGAAACCATAATGTGATAGGGAAGAACCATAGAAAGATAAAGAGTCCTACAAGGGATATTCCAATCCAAATTAAAAACGCAAAAGGGTGTTCCATCTTATTAATTTTTAAGTTTAAATTTCGTTTACATAAATTTTGTTTGCATCTATATCGCAAACAATTACTTCTTTATTCGGAGCAATAAGCCGGTCTCTGGAAAAAACTTCTGTAATAACTCCGTTGAATGATGCATCACCTGCAGGAGATAATCTTGTAAGCGTTTTACCGCGTAATCCAACCATAATCCCTTTGCTGGCAGGAGTGGTATCAACCTTAGAATTTATGTTGGTGTTGAGGCTCAGCTTTTTCCACGTCTTGCTTCTTAAGACAAATATAGTAACAATTGCCAATAAAACTAAATTTATTAGAGTAACTATTATTCCTGTAACATTACTATAATAGGTGAAGCTTAGAAAGGATGAAGACGCCATTGCTATAAATCCTAATATTCCGGCTACTCCAAATCCGGGTATAATTAAAAATTCAGCAACAATAAGAATTAAACCGATAATTATCAGTGATATTATTAGAGCTGTCATAGTTTAAAATGTTTAGTTATTTACTCATGTTTTCTATTGTAATGCCATTGATTCCCGTAGATTCGATAGCTGCCTTTAATTTGTCGGCTTCACTTTTACTATTAAATGGAGCAATTATAAATTTGGTAATACCATCCTCTACAACACGTGCTATATCTTTGTCGGAAGTTTCTCTTATTACCTGTAGAGTTTCAGGCGAAAGAGATGTTACTCCCTCAATAACTACTTGAAGTAATGTAGTCTCTTTTATCTTTTTCTCTAATGCTCTTGCATTTGCTATTGATGTAGATTTACCATTATTATATGCTGTAATTATAGCATTTGGGAAACCTTGTTTTTTTACTTTATTCAGATTATTCAGAGCCTCATTGTAGGTATGAAATATCCCCGCAGTGTAAAGGTATTTTCCTGTAGGGGTTTTTCTTTCAAAAACAGGGCTTAGCCCTTTTAGACTCTTTAATGAAGCCTTATTGCTTATCACAAATAACTGAATCTGATATATAAGCCCATCAGTAGGGAACTCAGATAAATCTGCAATCATAGCCTCTTTCTGTATCTTAAATGAAAGATCAATTTCAGGCTCCGGATCCATTATTGTAAACTTGGGAGCATCACCAATGGAGTTATTAGCAAACTTAAATATGATACTCTCGTTTTTAGGCTCATTTTTAGGCTCCTCGACCTCTCTGTCTATAATTATACCCTTGGATAAGAAGTCCATCTCAATCTTTTGTAGTGAGTTTTGAGCGAAATTCAAATCTTGTTGAAGAGATAAAAGCAAGTTTTCCTGATTAGAGATTGTTGTAAGCATATTCGCTTGCTCTTCTTCATTTAGAGTGTTATACTTTTCTCTATTAGCATTGATTTTTGTTTGAGCTTCTCTTATGGATTGTTGTAATTTTCTCACCTCTTTTACCGCAGTAGTATATCTGCTTAGCTCGCTGTTCTCTTCTAATTGCTCACCTTTGTTCTCTTTCACCTCTTTTTGTGCAAGTTGTAGTCTTGCAATTACTTTAGCTTCATCCTCAGAAATAGATCTTTTTAGAGGGTTCGCCTCGTATTTGGCAGCATACGTTGTAATCTCCCCCGAATCTGAGTCTCTGTCCGAAGAAAATAATGAATATAATCCGTCTGTTGTATTATAGTAAAGAAAATCATTCCCTGTAGAAGAGTAAGGAAATCCCATATTCTGAGGCACGCCCCAATCCTTAATTGAATCGTCCCATGTGCTTACATAAAGATCGTAACCACCCATGCCATAATGTCCGTTAGATGAGAAATATAATGTATTTCCATCTTGTGATAAAACAGGGAGAACTTCATTTCCTACAGATGTTATATACTCATTCAAAATAGAGGGTGCGCTCCACAGAGTATCATTTATTTTACTTATACTGTAAAGATTCCATGATCCGCTATTATCCGGAGAGCTGAATATTATTTTTTTACTATTTGAAGGATAATATATTACGTTAGCAAATTCTGTTGAATTAGGGAGAGTAGCAGTTTTTGCAAAATTAGGATTTATTTTAATCCAGCTTTTATCTTCAAAGCAAGGATATGTTAAAAAAAAGTTATCAATATTGCTCTCATTTTGAGCAATAATAACTGGAGCCGAAGCAAAATCTAAAAGTGCTTTCCCATTTTCGCTGTGAATTATCTTTTTTTCTATCTCAATTTTGCGCAAAGAATCCTTAGTCTGGAGCAATAATTCATTGTATAAACTAAGAGCCTCATTGAATTTATAATCCTTGTGTAAGCGGTCTGCTTGAAGCTCTTGTTGATTGATTTGTTGAGAAAAAGCAGTATAAAATCCAAAAAGTTGTATTATCAAAAGTGATATTGAAGCAGTGTAATTCATTTATTTTATTTAAAATGTGACAACAAAGGTACTAAATAGTTCAAATATTAGGAAAAAATAGTAAATTTGCGGCAAAAACTATAATACTATGCAAAGTAAAGGAGCCATTAAATTTGTGGCAATTCTAATTGCGTTAGCCTGTATCTATCAGTTATCATTTACTTGGGCTACGCGACGACAAGAGAAAAAAGCTGTTGATTATGCAGCTAAATTAATTGAGGCAGAGAAATTGTCTTCAAATTTCGCAAAAATCAGTGAAAATCAGAAAGCGTATTATTTAGACTCTTTACAAAAAGAAAAGACTAGATATTACATAGATTCTATTTCATCAGAGGTTGTGTATCTTGGTCAAACTTATAAAGAGATTAAAGAAAAAGAGATTAATCTTGGTTTGGACTTAAAAGGTGGTATGAACGTAATGCTTCAGGTTCAGCTTAGAGATCTAATCGTAGCATTATCTGATCATAATCAAACTCCTGATTTCCAAAAAGCTCTAGAGCTTGCAACAAAAAATGAGATAAATAGCAGAGAGGATTATATCACTTTGTTCTCTCAAGCATGGAATGAGATTGCTCCGGGCAAACGTTTATCTTCAATCTTCGGTACTTATGAGATGAGAGATAAAATTAAGCCAGAGACTTCAAACGATGAGGTAATTAAGATTATCAGAGAAGAGGCAGAAAGTGCAATTGCTAACTCATTCAATGTATTAAGAAATCGTATCGACCGTTTTGGAGTTACTCAACCAAATATTCAAAGAATAGGTAATACCGGTAGAATCTTAGTTGAATTACCTGGTGTTAAAGAGCCTGAACGTGTAAGAAAACTTTTACAAGGAACAGCATCTTTAGAGTTTTGGCCAACTTATGAGAATTCTGAGGTTTACCAGTTCTTAGCAGAAGCTAACAATGTAATCAGAGATATGATTGTTGCTGAAGATGAGTTTGTAGAGGGAAAAGATAACTCTGCAGCTTTAGATTCATTAAACTTAGCTGATAAACTATTAGCACAAGATACTTTGTCTGCTGATGCTGCTGCATTTGCAAAACAAAATCCATTATTCTTCTTACTTAGCCCAAGTGTTTACAATGGTCAATTAGCACCTGGTCCAATTATGGGTCGTGCACACTATAAAGATACAGCTAAGATCAATGCATATTTAGAGCTACCTCAAGTTAAAGCAATTATGCCTGCTGAGTTAGTTCCTATGTGGACTGTGAAACCGGATCAAAATGATAAGAGTGGTATTATTTACGATTTAGTAGCTATCAAATCTAGCTCTAGAGATGGAAAAGCTCCTTTAGATGGTGGTGTTATTACAGATGCTAAAATCAGCTATGGCAATACAGGTGGTTCTCCATCAGTAAGTATGTCAATGAATGCTGAGGGTGCAAGAACATGGGCAAGATTAACAGCAGACAATATTGGTAAATCAATAGCAGTAGTATTGGATGGAATGGTTTACTCATTCCCAACAGTAAGAAGTGAAATCACTGGTGGTAATTCAGAAATTTCTGGAGGATTTTCTATTACTGAGGCAGAAGACTTAGCAAACGTATTAAAATCAGGTAAACTTCCAGCTCCGGCAACAATCGTTCAAGAGCAAGTTGTAGGACCTAGCTTAGGTGAAGAGTCTATTAAAGCAGGTTTGATTTCATTCATTATAGCATTTGCTTTGGTACTTATTTACATGGTGTTATTCTATCAAGGTGCAGGTATTGTTGCAAATATCGCTTTATTATGTAACGTATTGTTCTTAATGGGAGCTTTAGTTTCATTCGGAGCAGTATTAACATTGCCTGGTATCGCTGGTTTGATCTTAACATTAGGTATGGCGGTTGATGCGAACGTAATCATCGATGAGCGTATCAAGGAGGAGTTGAGGGCTGGAAAAGCATTAAGATTGGCTATAAAAGATGGTTATAGAAATGCTTACTCAGCTATTGTTGACGGTAACTTGACTACAATCCTTACAGGTGTTATCTTATTTATCTTCGGTTCGGGCCCTGTTCAAGGTTTCGCTACTACATTAGTATTAGGTATCATCACTTCATTATTAACTTCAATATTCGTTACAAGATTAGTATTCGAAGCTAGATTATCTGCAAATAAAAATATCACTTTTGATAATAATTTCTCAAGAAACTTCTTACAAAATACAACAATTGATTTTGTGGGAATGCGTAAAAAAGCATACATATTATCAGCAGTTGTTTGTGTAATTTGTTTAGGATTTATTTTTGCAAAAGGGTTCTCTTATGGTGTTGATTTCACTGGAGGTAGAACTTATGTATTAAGATTCGATAACGCAGTTACTCCTGAGGCAGTAAGATCAGCTACAAATAGCGAGTTTGGTGAAACAGTTGAGGTAAAACAATTTGGTGGTGAGAGCCAAATGAAAGTTACCACTAAATATAAGATTGCTGAGAATTCTGCAGATGTTGATAGCGAAGTTGAGCAAAAACTATATAATGCATTGAAAGGTTACTATGCAGCTCCTATATCATTTGAAGAGTTTGTTTCAACTACAGATAACCCTAACGGTATTATCAGTTCTGATAAAGTTGGGCCTACTATCGCTAATGATATTAAGAGAGATGCTTATATTGCAGTTGTTATTGCATTGCTTGTTATCTTCCTTTATATTGCAATGCGTTTCAAAAACTGGACATGGGGTGCCGGTGGTGTTATTTCATTAGCCCACGATGCAATTATCGTTATTGGTTTCTTCTCAATCTTCTCGGGATTACTACCGTTTAGCTTGGATGTTGACCAAACATTTATTGCGGCTATCCTTACAATTATCGGTTACTCAATCAATGATAGTGTGGTTATCTTCGACCGTATTCGTGAGTACAAAACATTATATCCAAAACGTTCATTAAAAGAGAATGTAAATGGTGCGTTAAATAGCACTTTAGCAAGAACTGTAAATGCGTCAGGTACAACATTAGTTGTTATGATCGCAATTGCAATCTTCGGTGGAGAGGTTATTCGTGGATTTGCAGTAGCTCTAATCGTTGGTATTATAGTTGGTACTTACTCTTCGGTATTTGTTGGTACACCTATCATGTACGATCTAAATTCTAAGAAAGAGAACGAGAATAAATAATATTCTCAAATATTATAGTAGAAGCCTACCTAACTTTTGTTGGGTAGGCTTTTAATTTTATAGCAATAATAGGCTTGTAATTGAAATTTTATTATTAAATTGCGATAATTTACTTAAATTATTAACTAAAAACAATTATTATTATGGAATTACCATTCGCAGAATCATTTAAAATTAAAATGGTTGAAAATCTTAGAAGAACGACAAAAGAGGAGAGACAACGTTTGATAAAAGATGCTAAATACAACCTGTTTAATTTAAGAAGTGATGCTGTGTTCATAGATCTGCTCACCGATTCCGGGACAAACGCAATGAGCGACAAGCAATGGGCAGCTATGATGTGTGGTGACGAGAGCTATGCCGGAGCATCCTCTTACTATAATATGAAAAATAGTATCAAAGAAGTTACGGGTTTTGATTACTTTATACCTACTCACCAAGGTAGAGCTGCTGAAAACGTACTTTTTAGCGCAATTATCAAGGAGGGGGATATATTACCCGGTAATTCGCATTTTGATACAACAAAAGGGCATATAGAGTATAGAAAAGCACATGCTATTGATTGTACAATAGATGAAGCAGCTGACACAGAGAAAGAGCTTCCATTTAAAGGAAATATGTCTTTGGAGAAGCTAGAAAAAGTACTAAAAGAGAATCCGATTGAAAAGATACCATGTGTTGTGCTTACAATTACCAATAATACGGCTGGGGGGCAACCGGTATCTATGGATAATATTAAAGGAGTTTCTGCTCTATGTAAAAAATATGGGGTGAAATTGCTTATCGACTCAGCACGTTTTTGCGAAAATGCTTACTTTATCAAAACACGCGATAAAGAATATGCAGATAAATCAATAAGAGAAATCACTCGTGAAATCTATGCTCTTGCAGATTATATGACTATGTCTGCTAAAAAAGATGCAATCCTCAACATGGGTGGCTTTGTAGCATTCAGAACGGAGGAGGATATGCAAAAATGCCAAATGTACGCAATAATGTATGAAGGATTCCTTACTTATGGAGGTATGGCAGGTAGAGATATGAATGCCTTTGCAGTAGGTTTATTGGAGGGGAGCGAATTTGATTACCTTGAAACTCGTATAAAACAAGTTGCTTATTTAGGTGCTAAGCTCGATGAATATGGAATTCCATACCAACGCCCTGCAGGTGGACACGCAATCTTCTTAGATGCAAAGAAAATCTTGACACACGTGCCTAAAGAGGAATTTATAGCACAAACACTTGGGATAGAGTTGTATCTTGAAGGGGGAATAAGAGGTGTCGAGATTGGAAGTATCTTAGCCGACAGAGATCCTGAAACAAGAGAAAACAGATATCCAAGATTGGAGCTATTAAGACTTGCGATACCTCGTAGAGTTTATACAAATAACCACATGGATTTTATTGCTGCTGCCGTTAAAAACGTTTACGATAGGAGAGAGCAAATTACTAGTGGCTATAAGATCACTAAAGAGTTGCCTATAATGAGGCACTTTACGGTGGAGCTGGAGCCAACGAAATAAATTTTTAGAATATGGGTGTTTCGATTTAGAGGCACCCATTTTTATATTTTGTAGGTGACCCACGAACGGAAATTTGATCGAGTGATATATCAGTTAATCAGCTTGTTGTATGTGCGTAAGTGTTTAATGCGCACGTTTTATGTGATGTGTATGGTTAATATGATTGCTATATAGCTGTACACATTTTGTATTGTCCTGGTTAGATTTTGTGTATAGGTGTGGAGTGAATATATGTTGGAAGGTATAGCTGTACTGAAAATATGTGCTGTAGTTGGGTTTTTGTGTATGGCTGTATGGATAAGTGATTATTATGGGTATAGCTGTACACGCGGATGTGTCTGAGTAATGGGTTTGGTGTATAGGTGTAAAAAAAACTTGAGCCAATAAGACTCAAGTTCTTTATTTATGATTATTTCTTCCTAGAAACTTTTTTCTTTACCTTTTTTACTACGGCTTGATAAAAAGGGATTTTTTCATCTGCTGCTTCCTCTTTTTTAGGTTTCTCTTCTACTCTTTTTCTTCCTCTCTCTTTCTTAAAATCCTCTTTCGGTTGCTTATCCTCTTTCTTAGAAAATTCTCGCCTGTTTCTTGTCTTTATTTCGGTGTTTCTTCTCCTCTTAGAGTTATTCCATGCCGGATCCCAGATAAGTTCAAAATCGATGAGCTTTTGCTCAAGGCTCACTTTTGAAACTCGGATAGTAACTTTATCCCCTAATGTGAAAGTTTTCCCTGTTGATTTACCTCTTAGAGAGTAATTTTTCTCGTCATATATAAAATAATCCTCTTTCACCTCTCTGAGCATAACCATTCCCTCAACGTGAGTTGGCTCAATCTCAACGTAAATACCCCATTCGGTAATACCTGAAACTGTTCCATCGTAAGTATCCCCAACTCTGCTTTGCATAAATTCAGCTAATTTATACTTGATGCTGCTTCTTTCAGCTTCAGTAGCAAGTTGTTCTCTATTGGAAGAGTGCTTACAAAGCTCCTCATATTTAGCTTTGTTCTCAGATTTACCTTTGTCAAGATAGTGAGCCAAAAGCCTATGCACCATCATATCGGGGTATCTTCTGATAGGAGAAGTAAAGTGAGTGTAATAATCAAAACCAAGCCCGTAATGCCCTACATTATCGGTAGAATACTTTGCTCTAGCCATAGATCGTAAAGCAATAATTTCAATTGCACTACATTGTGGAGTACCTTTAACTTTCTCTAAAAGAGTATTTAGCTCATTTGCAACGGCTCTTGCATTTGGAGTTGGTCCCATACTATAGCCGAAATGCTTAATGAAATCTCTTAGATTTTGGATCTTATCAAAATCAGGCTCATCATGGATACGATAAACAAAAGTTGGATCTTTAATCTTCATACCCTTAGCTACATAAGTTGCAACCTCCTTGTTGGCAAGAAGCATATATTCCTCAATCAGCCAGTTAGCCTCTTTTGTTACTTTTTGGATAACATCGATAGGTTTTCCCGCCTCATCTACAATCACCTTCATCTCAGGGCGCTCAAAGCTAATTGAGCCGGTAGAGAATCTCACTTTGCGTAATTTATCAGCAATTTGATGTAAATGCAAAACAGCATCGCAGACCTCTCTGTCGGTATATCTTATCCCTTTTTTCTTTCTATCGTGAATAATTACCTCTCTCTTATCCAAAAGAGAATTCATGTCGCCAGTTTTTACAGTTTTCCCTTTGTTGTCAATATACTCTAAAGTGCTCACACCATTAGATTCAATCATTTGCTGCACTTGCTCATAAGCATATCTTCTGCAAGAATTGATAATTGTTCTACCAAACCATCTATCGATAACCTTTCCCTTGTCGTTCATTTCAAAAACGGCAGAGAAAGTCAATTTCTCTTCATCAGGGCGCAAAGAGCAAAGATTATTTGAAAGTACTTCCGGGAGCATAGGGACAGTTCTATCTACAAGATAAACCGAGGTTCCCCTTTCGATAGCCTCTTTATCAATAATATCACCCGGCTTCACATAATGAGTTACATCAGCAATATGGACACCTATCTCTACATTTCCATTCTCTAATTTTCTATAAGAAACAGCATCGTCAAAATCCTTAGCATCCACAGGATCGATAGTAACGGTGAGAATATCTCTGAAATCTCTACGAGCCTTAATCTCTTTCTCCTCAATCTCAATAGGAATTTTCCCGGCAGCAGCTTCAACACCATCCGCAAACTTATATGGAAGCCCAAATTCAGCTAAAATGGCGTGCATCTCGGTATTGTTTTCGCCCGGTTTTCCAATAATATCTAGAATCTTCCCATGCGGGATATTCTCTCTTTTATCCCAACCCTCTACCATTACGGCCACTTTCATGCCCTGAGCATCATCCGGTAGCCCTTCTGCAGGTACTCTTATATCATAAGGCATAGCCTTGCTCTCAATGATAACCCAAGCCTGATTTCCTATTATTTGTAATATCCCAATATATGGTCTTTTGCTTCTCTCTATTACATCAATAACCTCTCCCTCTGTTTTCTTTCTATCGCCACCCTTTAGTTTTAGCACTGCAACTCTCACAGTATCATTGCTTAATGCTCCCCTGAGTTTTCTTTGGGGAACAAAAATATCATCATCTCTGTCAGGCACAACAATAAAGCCATTACCCTCACGAGTCATAGATACTGTTCCGATAACCTCTTCGATAACTCTCCTCGGAGCTCTACTAATACCGCTTTTAGAGGCCTCTTTTTTCCCTCTGCGGGAGTTGCTTTTCTTATTTTCACTCATAATGATTAACTTTGCGGCGGTATGGCTGAAATTTTGCAGTGATACTGCCCGTAAATAACAAAGAACAAATTTAATAATAATATGGATAAAAAAGTACTTTTAATGATTCTTGATGGCTGGGGTATCGGGAAAGAGGATAAAACCAACGCCATTTTTACTACCGGAGAGCCGAATATTCAAGCCTTAATGGCAAAATATCCGCATGCTCAACTCTCTGCAAGTGGTGAGGATGTGGGATTGCCTGATGGACAAATGGGTAACTCTGAGGTAGGACATTTAAACATTGGAGCAGGGCGTGTAGTTTACCAAGATTTGGTAAAAATCAACAAAGCATGCGAAAATAAGACATTATTAGAGAATCCGGAGGTGAAAGCTGTTTACGAATATGCAAAAGAGAGCGGAAAAGCAATGCACTTTATGGGTTTACTTTCCGATGGTGGTGTGCATAGTTCAAATCGTCAACTATACTCATTCTTAGAGGTTGCTCAACAATATGGTATTGAGAAAGTATATGTTCACTGCTTTATGGATGGACGCGATACAGATCCTAAGAGCGGAAAAGGCTTTGTACAAGAGCTAGTTGAGGCTTGCAATAAATATACTGGTAAAATATCTTCTGTAATTGGTAGATTCTATGCAATGGATAGAGATAACAGATGGGATAGAGTGAAAGTTGCTTACGATTTATTGGTAAATGGAGTAGGAGAGGTTGTTTCAAATCCTGTGGCGGCAGTTGAAGCATCTTATGAGGCAGGTGTTACAGATGAGTTTATCAAACCTATCAAAGTAGAAGGTACTGCAAATATTGCTGAAGGTGATGCAGTAGTATTCTTCAATTTCAGAAACGATAGAGCTCGTGAGATTACAAGCGTGCTTACACAAGAGGATATGCCGGATATGGGAATGAAAACAATTCCTTTATACTTCTGCTGTTTAACTCCTTATGATGATAAATTTAAAGGTGTTAAAATTCTTTTCGATAAAGAAAATGTACAACAAACTTTAGGTGAAGTTGTAGCAAATGCTGGTAAAAAACAGCTAAGAATTGCAGAGACAGAGAAATATGCTCACGTAACATTCTTCTTCTCAGGTGGTAGAGAGGCTAAATTTGAATTAGAGGATAGAGTTCTTATCAATTCTCCAAAAGTAGCTACTTATGATTTACAACCAGAAATGTCGGCTCCAGAGGTTGCAGATGCGCTTGTTAAAGTATTAAATACTAAAGAAGAAGATTTAATTATCTTAAACTTTGCTAACGGTGACATGGTTGGGCATACAGGTATTTACGAGGCTATAGAGAAAGCAGTTAAAACTATTGACGGTTTAGTGAAAGTTGTAACTGACTGTGCAGTTGAGAACGGATATACAGTATTAATTACAGCAGACCATGGTAATGCAGATAACGCATTAAATGCAGATGGATCTCCAAATACAGCTCACTCTTTGAACCCGGTGCCATTTGTAGTAATAGACAAAGATGTAAAGAGCGTAGAGAACGGAATTTTAGCAGATATAGCACCAACAATTCTTCACTTAATGGGAGTTGAACAACCAGCTGCTATGACAGGAAAAAATCTTG
>CAZYQA010000035.1:0-12509 GCA_964649555.1 uncultured Muribaculaceae bacterium | reverse complement strand
ATTTTTTTTATTTTAGTATGCTTATTTACTATAAGTTGTAATTCTACAACCGAGAATAAACTTAAACTATCTGTTATTTCCCAAGGGCTAAGATATTGCGAAGGCTCGGTGGCTCATGGTGATAATGTTCTGGTTTCCAATTTTGGCTGCGAAACTTTTAATCCGCTAAATGAAGAGGGTAAAGGTTATATAGTAAAATTGCAAGGTGATTCGGTTATCCCTTTTATTGAGGCTAAAGGGTATATTACTGCTCCTAAAGGGATGGCTATAAGTAATAATCATCTTTTTATTGCCGATGTTGGAAAAATGGTTGTATATAATCTGGGAGATTTGACACAAACTCCTCAAACTATCCTGTTTCCTGAGGGTAATTTATTTATAAATGATATTGTAATAAATGGTAATGAGGCATTTATATCTGTAACTAATACAGGTGAAATTTTTAAGATGAATATATCTGATATAGATTCATTATCTCCACTGTGTTTGACTCAATATGCTAATGTGCCCGGTGCTAATGGGCTGGTACTGGATGGTAATACAATGTATATTGCATCATATCCCCCGGATGGTATAACAAAAAAAGAGAACGTGGTATATTTTATTGAGGATATTAACAATCCATCTGTTGAAAAGTATATCGACAGAGAGGGGCAGTATGATGGATTAGCTCTATATAATTCTAAATTATATTTTACCAATTGGGTAAATAATGAGATAGGATATATTGATATGGATACAAAAGAGGTAACATTATTTCAAATTGAGGCATTATCTGCTCAGCTTACAGGCCCTGCTGATATTACTATCTTAAATGATAAATTGTATATACCTAATTTGCCGTCGAGTGAGGTGGTAGTGGTAGATTTGAAATAAAATAATATCTTTGATCTTTTTTTATGTTGCAAAGCTCGCAAAATGAAGGTAACCAGTAATTCTAAGATATTATACATATTATTTTTGCTCTGTTTTATGCAAGCATCTATTGTAGAGGCTAAAACAATAATCAATATAGATTCATTAATGAATGTGATTGGGAGTAGCGATGGAGAATCTAAGCTGGAGGCATATTATGCAGCTTGTATTGAATCTGCAACACATAATAATATCAATAATGAGCTTAATCTATTAAGAACATATAAGACAGAATCGGAAATACAAAGCAATGCCAAGCATGAAATGATGGCTCGTGTATTAAGATTGTATGCTTTCTATAATAATAATTTACACGACAGCTTATTTTTATACATAAATGATGATTTAAAGGTTCTTGAAAGGAATAAGCAATGGGATTACTACTATTCGTGCAGAAGTTTGCTTGTGGAGAGTTATCGTTACTCAAATCGTTTGCAAAGTGCTCTTAAAGAGTCACAGGATATGTATGATGATGCGTTAAGTGGCAATAACGAGTACGGCAAAGGTGTGGCGGCTTATCTAATTGCATCCTGTTACCAGAACTTGAATCGTAATACGGATGCAATAGAGTTTTTTAAGGAGGCTGAGTTATGTATGTTAAAAGATCCTAATGTAGGGCAGTTGCATAATCTTTATGGTATTGCTTGGAACTCTTTTGTGGCCGCTTCTCAATACGATGAACTTGCAGCTATGCTGGAGCGATGGGATACTATGTGGCAAAACTATTGTAAGAATAATAACATTGGATTATCCCAAATTGCACCTTATTACTTGGTGTGTATATGCGCAAAATCACATATTCTTATCGATAATAGAGAGTTTGAGCAGGCGCGTAAGATGTTGGATCGAGCAGCCACACTATCAAAAGGGCAGAGGGGAATCTCAATGACATTATGGCTAAAAGAGGAGGCTCGTTATGCGGAGGCTATGGGTGAGTATAATAGAGCATTGAATTATTTGGATAAATGTTATAAATTGCAACTCGAACATAACAATCGGATTGCACTAGTAAGTACTCAACAGATGCGAGCCGGCATACTTATGAAACTGGAACAATCTCAGGAGGCTGCACAAATTTATTCGGAGCTTCTACATCAAAAAGATTCGATAATCCAGATAGATATGGCAGCGCAACTTGATGATATTAGCTCTATATATAAGGTAGATAAGCTCAGAATAGAGAGAACTAAATTGAGACTTTGGCTAATGGTAATTGTAATTTTTTGTGTCGTATTATTACTTTTATTAATAGGATATTTTTATTATAATCGTCGCTTACATGCTAAAAATAGGGCTATATATCTGCAATATCAAAAACAGAAAAATTCAGAAGAATTTATAGGTGAGATATTAAAGTGCAATCCTGCAGCCAAGCTCCAAAATAAAGATATAGAACTGTTTCTTCAAATTAAAAAATACCTCAAAGATGGGAATATCTTGTCTAATCCGGATTTAGATAGAAATATGCTCGCAGAAGCATTAGGGACAAATTATACATACATTTCAAACGCTATTCAGGCAGGTAGTGGCATTAGTGTCAATGCGTATATTAATCAAGTACGAATAGATTATGCTTGTGAATTACTTAAGATTGATACTTACTCTATAGCTGATATTCAGGCTGAGTGCGGATTTCAATCCCGAACTTCTTTTTATAGAGCCTTTAAGAAACAAATGGATTTGAGTCCTACGGAGTTCAGGAGAGAAACTAATAATTAGATTTTCTTTATTTTATATTTCTGATAATTAAATGTTTGCGTATATGGAACAATGATTTGCATATATGGAACATACATCTAGTATTTTATTATTAGATTCGGGTTGCAAAACCTGAATACACCCCTTTCAAGGCAAATTGTTACTCAAGGTTTTCTACTTGGATATAATCAAAATTTGCAATATTATCATAATACATACTTATCGCTTTTTGTACTTGTTAAGTCTTTCAACACAGGTACAAGAGGTAACTTATATTATTGATAAATGCTAATACTTAGGCATAATAGGAGATAAATAATCAATTAATAATACTAATAAATGAAATCAAAGATTTTTACAATTGCTGCAATGGCAGCTGTATTTGCACTCAGCTCGTGTAACAAAGAGGATAAAACCAAGGTTGAACCATCAAAATACATCACTATTGATGCAGGCTTAGGAACACTTACTCGTGTAACAGCAGAGGCATTCGAAAAAGATGATAATATAAGCATCTATGCGTGGACAGGGAGCAACACTATTGTTCCAACAGACTTAGTAGTGAATAACTCTATAAATACATATGATGGCACTAAATGGGTAGCAGCCCCACAGATGCTTTGGAAAGACGCAGTTACAGCGCACTACTTTATAGGAGTTTATCCCACCAAGTTGATTACAGATTTTACAGCAGATAGCTATACAAGTGGCACTGATGTTTTGGTAGCAACATTTTTGGGAGAAGGGCGCAAAACTACAGATGGTATTGTTCCTTTAATCTTTGATCATATAATGGCACGTTTAGATGTGAACCTTACATTCCGCTCACAATGGGAAACAGCTCCAACCGTAACAAGTGTTTTGGTAGAGGCGCAACCTCAGGCAACAATAAACTATCTTACAAAAACGGCTATATCAACAGGCGCAACTGCAGAAGTTGCATTAGTAGCTAAAACTGCTAATACTGCTTATTCAAATGTTATGGCACCTCAGAGTGCTAGTGTAATAAAGATTATTATTGACGGAAAAACATTCACATATATTCATCCTACAGAATTTGTACTTGAAAAGGGAAAGATTCAGACTGTAAACTTAATAGTTGGTCGTGATCAAATCACACTTGGAAGTGTAATAATTAACGACTGGACACCGGGCGAAATAATCAATGGCGGAGAAGCACAAATTGATTAATAATATAGATGATAATATGAAAATGTATATTAAAATTATGGCATTGTTGAGTGTAATACTTGCAGGTTGCCAGAAAGAGGAGGTTACAACTAGTAATGGTAACTTTCCTGATGATGGAGTAATAAGAGTGACAACAGAGGTAGCTCATACCCGTGCCTCAATGACCACAGATGATCTAACTTTATTCACTATGCAGGTGACTCACCCTACCGATAATAACTACTCATATTATGCTATGATGAATCGCAATGATGCATCGTCACCTTGGGGTAGTTATGAGCCTAGTTCTTCAACATCATATACACCCTTGCAGATGCTATGGAAGAATAAGAGAGATAGAGTTAAGATAAGTGCAATGGGTATAAGTGCTAATTTGATATCGCAAACTTATTTTAATCAAAGCTTTATGTATTTTATTAAAGCAAATCAACTATCACATAAATTCTATTATCTCAGTAGTGATATTCTTTATATGCCCCCTACAGAGATAGACCCTGCTAATGACCTTCTTATAGATGGAAAAGTAAAAGTGGCACTCGGTCATCTTTTTTCACAATTTACCCTTAATGTTACACTAGGCACGGAGTTCAACAATGAAAACGGCACAGCCATCAATCCTATAACCGACTTGGCAGTGAACGGTACATACTGTGAAGTTTCCTTCAATGCCTCTACTGGCGTATGGGGCAATTTGGGTGGCAAGGTTCAACCTGTGACCCCTTGGCACGAGGAGGCGATGTATAGTGCAGGAGGGGGTGTTACTACCTCTGCAGTTGCCCGCTATGAGTGTATCTTGATACCTCAAACCGTAAATTCTGGCAATTTCACTATATCGTTCGAGATTAACGGCAGAAAATATATTTGGACAGCAACAAAGGATATTATTCTTAAAAGTGGTAAAAAATATACACTCAACTTGAAGGTAGGAAAAGATATCGTAACAGCAGGCACTATGTCGGCTTCGGAGTGGGGAAATGGCACAGGTGGATCAATGGAAACTGAATAATAATAGGATATAGATATGAAGATAAATTGCATATATAATAGCATATATATAGGTGCTCTCCTGCTAATGATGGGAGCAACCTCGTGCCAAAAGGAGGATTTGGGAAGTGAATTATCAAATGACTCTAATGCAGTAAAAATAAATGCTACCATCTCGGGATTGACATCTCAAACACGGGTGAACACCGAGGATAATGGCGACACTTGGCAAGATAACGACGAGATAAAGGTGATTAATACATCGACAGATGCCGGCAAGAAGGAGGGAGTTTATAAATACACCACCGAAGGAAGCCAATGGGCTCCACAAGGCTCCAACTATATGGTGTGGACAAACGGTGAAAACACATTCCAGGCATTCTATCCCTACACCGAGGGAACAAGCAACTCTTTTACTCAGTTTGAGATTCCTTATTCTCAAGTCGCTCTCTCCACTTTAAGAAAAGCCGACTGGATGACCGCCATCGTCACTACCCCAAAAACTAATGACAAAGCGGTCAATCTTGCTTTCAAGCACGAATTGGTAAAAGTAACCATGAAGATAGTGAAATACAACGATCAATACTCTTCCATTTCATCTTCTTTAATGTTTGTAAGTAATCAATTCACTGTTCCTACCACACCTATGCAAATTGAAAGTAAGAGCGTAACCATTGAAAAAGCAAGCGATTGGATTACTGGATACATAATGACTGAACCTATTACTAAACTGCGTTCATTTACCGCAATTCTACCTCCTGGCAAGTTTAACGCTGGAGAAACAGTATTTAAGTTGATGGTGATGTATGGTGATAGTGGAGATGATGAACTATTCGTAAAAGTTCCAGTAGGCAACGTGCTCACCACCACCGGTCTTGAAGCAGGTAAAGCCTACACGTTCGAACTTACCATGGGCAAGGACAAGGCAACCATTGGCAATGTTACAGTAGCCGACTGGAATACAGGCGAGATTATCAATGAGGGTACGGAGCAGATCGTTCCTCTTATCGGCGATTACTACTACACGGATGGTAACTATTCAACCGTTCTTGACCCTACGAAAGAGGTTATTGGCCTTATTTACTGGATAGACCCAATCAATCCTAAGCACGTTAAGATTGTTTCCTTAGATGAGAGCAAAGTGGCATGGTCTACAAGTAATTTTGATGTTGGCAAAGGAGCGTATGTAGCTATTCGAGATGCATATCCGGGGGATGAAAATAGCATAGCTCGCCAAAATGGAGCGGCTAACCGCACGATATTGGATAATTTTATTACGGCAAATAGCGGAACATATAGTATCGACAATTTCCCTGCATTTAAAGCAGCGAATGAGATGGGCAGCGATTGGTATCTGCCGGCCCTTAGTGAGCTTCAATACCTCTATTGCGCTTGGAATGGAGCAGAGCTAAAGTCGTGGCATAAAGGCATAATAGGCACACCTGTTACTAACAATGACGCACAAGCGGCATTTAACGCAAAACTAACCGCTGCAAGCGGCACTGCGTTGGCTAAGGACTTCTACTGGGCTGCCACGGAGTACAGCACAAACTTCGCTTGGTTTGTCCGCTTCACCGATAGTTTCTCTAACACCGACCCCAAGATGTCCAGCTACCGAGTGCGTTTAATCAGGGATATAATAATGCCGTAAGGCACTTAGTAACGTGCCTGTCATTCTGAGCACATTCAGCACAGCTTCAGTGTAAACTCCGCGAAGAATCTAAACAGATCCTTCGTTACACTCAGGATGACAGAATAAGCACTCAGAATGACAAAAAGGAACCAAATTAAATAAAAGAATAATGCAAAAGATATTATATACGGTATTAGGGGCATTGATGCTCACAGCGTGCCAAAAAGAGGCAACCGATTTGCCACAGTTGGGAAACTATCCCGAAGATGGTGTGGTGCGTATCGCAACACAGCTAAATGCCATTCAGACACGTGTAGGTGAACCTACTATTTACGCAGGCGGCAACCTTTCGCTAAGTGTTGATTACGGCACAGGCGATAAATACACCGTGTACAACAGCCAGTGGACAAATTCGAGCAATGTGTGGAGCACGGCAACTCAAATGCTTTGGAAAAATGCCACAGCAGAGGCGAAGATATACGCTTATGCACCATTTGTAGATTTGGGGGCAACTCCCAATATTACAGCCGTACCATTCAGCGTTGCAGCCGATCAATCTGCCGGCTTGACCTCTTCGGATTTGGTGGGCTATAAAGACGAAACCTTTATTCCGGGCAGCAGTCTAACCACAAAGAAAGAGCTAAACATCGCTTTTGCTCACAAGTTGGCAAAGCTGAAAGTTGTACTAACCTTTGGTGACCAGTGGAATGGCAACAACCCTGCTATCACAAGCGTAACCATAGGCGGAACACTACCTACAATAACCTATAACGCTATTACAACAAACTTGGTTGGTACAGCATCTGGAGCAGCCCAAAATATCAAAACCTATGCAAATACAGCTGTTGCAGGTAGCACCGTTTACGAGGCTATTATCATTCCTCAAGTGGTTGCGAAAGATACACGTTTGGTAACTATTACGCTTGATAATGGCGATAGTTACCACTACACTATTTCAGCTACCAATGGCCATACGTTTTTAGAGAATACCGATAATACAATCAACCTAAAAATCGGCAAAGATGCAGTTACCGTTGCCTCACCACATATAGTATGTAATTGGACAGATGGAACTCCACTTGCCGATGGCGAAATGGAGCTTGTGCCATTTGGTGACTCTAGGTTTGTTGCAATCTTACAGGCACCTCCATATAACGTACCTCTTGTTGGAGGCATTATTGACCCTTCCGACGCTACTACAAAAGTCGCTTTAGAGGCAATCACACAGTTGGAGGTAATAGAGAAAGGGATAGTATCGTTAGCGGGCATAGAATATATGACTAATCTATCGCTTCTGTTTTGCCAATTTAATGCCCTTATATCATTAGATGTAAGCAAGAATACAAATCTATTAGCTCTGCTCTGCCAATTTAATACTCTTAAATCATTAGTTCTAAGCAAGAATATAAATACGCTGGATTGCTCTGGAAATTCCCTTTCATCATTAGATATAAGCAAGAATAAAGGTCTAGGGGCGTTGGCTTGCTATAATAACAAGCTTGCAGAGTTGGCTTTAGTAGGTTTTGCAGAGCTTGATTTAAGTATGTTATTCTGTGGAGACCAAAAAGATGGGAAGCAACTATCACTAACTATTGGGGGTAATAAGCCTGGGACACAATTTAATAGAGATCACCCATATAACCAGCAAGTCACAGTGGTAGGGACTAACGAATAATTTAATGAAAAACGAGATATAATGAAAAAAATATTATATACGGCACTAGGAGCATTGATGCTCACAGCGTGCCAAAAAGAGGCAACCGATTTGCCAATGGGTAACTATCCGGAAGATGGTGTGGTGAGAATAATAGCACAAGTAAATGATCCCATTACTCGTGCAACAACATCTGAATTTACAGGTACAGACCTTTCGCTTTCTATAGAGCCTCAAAGCGGTAATAGTACTTATAATTATAATAATATCAAGTGGACAAGTGCTGATAATGGTGCAACATGGAGCCCTGCATCGCAAATGTTGTGGGAGGGTGCAAACCAAATGGTAAATATCAGTGCCTATGCGCCCCATGTAGCAGGTGTAACAGATATTACCGCTATTCCGTTTACAATAGGCACCAACCAAACAAGTGGTGTTGTTTCTTCAGACCTTCTTGGATTTTTCGTGCAAGGTTATCAACCCTATGTAAATAATCATAAATTTTCGATACTACTCACTTTCAACCATATCCTCTCAAAACTAACACTTGCGTTTACGCTTGGTAGTCAGTTTGATGGAGAGAATTTGACAATCACTAGCGTGAAACTCTTAGGTACAAACACCGCAGTGGTTTATAATGCCAAAGATAAAACAGTAAAAGACGCTGCAAGCGTGGCTATCGCTCCAATCTCTATGATGAGAATAGATAATACTAATAGCTACACCGCAATCTTAGCTCCGCAGATGGTAATAGCAGGCTCCCCAATGATTGAGGTAACACTTTCAAACGGCTCCACCTACCGCTACACTGCTGCAACAGGTGGTCACACCTTTGCTACAGGCACAGCCTATACAATGAACCTGAAAATTGGTAAAGATAAAATTACTATTGACGGTAATGTTGCAGTAACTGATTGGGGCACTGATACCGATAATCCATTTGAAGGGGGTGGGGAAGCTGATGTAGTATCGGATATCACAGGTTTCACTGTAGACGGTATCACCGATGAAGCAATCAATACCATTATTGCCAGTTATGTGAGTAATGGTAAGCTGAAGCTTACAGGTAGCTTTGGCGATGTACCGAAGGATGCTCATCATAAGTTTTCCAAGATAGCGGCTTATATCCGCGAGCATAAAGACGAGAGCAACGGAGCAGCAGTGACCGCTCTCGATTTCAACAAGACTACGGGGATTACTACTATAGACGCCTATTCCTATGGAGTTGGCCCGGGCGCCTATTATGATTGTAGCTTTATGCAGTCTGCCCTTGTAACGGTGAACCTGCCCGCTTCGATAATATACATGTCTAACGCATTCCAGAACTGTACCGCCCTCACTACCGTTACGGGTGGTGAAAACGTGACTGATGCGATGCGTGCATTCAATGGATGCACCTCCCTTACCACCGCCCCGCACCTACCCCAGTTGAGTGTGCTGCTTAATACGTTCACTGGCAGTGGCCTTACGGCATACAGTAGCGACGTGGTGACTAAGCTGAACGGACAGACATTCTCCTACTGTGCTGCCCTCACCTCCGTATCTTGCCCTAATGCTGTTTACTTGAATAATTGGTTGTTCCAAGGATGCAGTAGCCTGACGGACATCACGCTCACGGCGGAAACATTCAGCTATGTAAAATCATTTACAAGTAATCAGGGTACCCATCTTGACACCTTTACCGACATCCCTAACCGCGGCAACGTAACCCTGCGCCTTAATGCCAGCCAAAAGGAGAAGATAGCCATCACAGGTGACGCTTGCACATGGAGCCCTGTAGCTGTGAAAACAGACAGTAATAATACAGGCATGGATAAGCCCTTAGTGCTTACAGGTTTTGGGGCGATATATTGTGGAAATGAAAAAATCTATCCCGTAAATTGATAGACAAAGCGAAATAAGTAATAAAAATAGCCAAACAAAGGAGTTGTTTGGCTATTTTTACTTTATTTTTTGAGGTTTATTTTACATAAACATTAATTATTTCACCTATATACATCTTGTGCATTGGTTGAGCAGCTCTTTTGCTCTTTTCTGCAGGGTCATGTATAGAGTCTGGGCTTAGGGATTGTGATACGAGTTTACGACACTCAATAATCATCCATGCTTGCTTAAATGCAACACTACCATCAGGTAATATCTCCGGAGTTAGTCCGCTATTTTTCACTTTATCGGTATCTCTACCCGATACTTTTCCACAATATTCCAATGATTCTCTATATGCCTCTGTATAGAAAGTAAGTGTATATGTGTCTGAATTCTCCATGAATTCATAAGTGTATCTTGCTGGGTTTATAAAGCAGATGGCAACAGGCTTGTTGTATAAATACCCTATACCTCCCCAGTTAGCTGTCATTGTATTGTATTTGTCTTTGTTCCCTGCTGTAATCAACATCCAATCTTGAGAAACCATTTTTATAATATTCCCCGGTATTTTTGTAGGATCTATTTTGTTGTATCCCTCAAACTGGCTTGCTTGCGCAGCGGTATTATTATTATTACTATTTGTATTGTATGCCGGAGTTGCAATGTAAGCTGGAGTTGTAGCTACGGCAGGAGTAGTTTTTGCTGCAGGTGTTGTTGTAACCGGTGGTTTGCTAGAAGAGGCAGACATTGATGATATCAGGTTGGCATCAATCTCTTTCTTCAGACTTTCACCCAACTCATCAACTAAGTCGATAGTTTTTTTTCTGAATTTACCCATACCCGGAAATAGTTTAGTCCCTTTTTTATTGATAGCATATTGGTCGGTAATCCACTCTTCTGCTAAATATCTGGATGGTTTTCCATTTTGATTATTATTATAAGAGTATCTTATTCCTTGTACTTCCATTTTTACAACGCCTTCTTGTGCCGTAAGGGTTATTCTATATGATATGGTAGCCCTGTCTAATACTAAAGCAGAACTTTTAAATACAAGATATTCTTCTGCTGATGCGGCACAGATACCTGTGGATTGATCTTTGAAAACTACACTGCTTTTATTCTCATTTTCGGCCATCCTATTTTCAAGCCATACTAAGTCTATATTATAGAGTGCGCTTTGTGACATTCCCGGTGCGGGTATCTCTTTTGTGAAGATTACTTTGCCTTCTATTTCGGGGACACCACCTTTAAGATATTTTGCCTCCTCTTCTTGTGCAAATAATGCAAAAGGAATGCATAACATTAGAGTTAAAATCGTTTTCATATCAATTGTTTTATGTATTTTTAATTCGGGTAAACAAATAAATCTCTTTTAGGCATCTGCTTAATCTTATTTAATGAATTTGATATAGCAGAGCTCATATGTTTTGGGAGTTCGGAGCCATTCCATGAAGAGCTATTTGATAAAAATACCCATGTGTAGCCGTTCCTCTGTTTTTTTATTAAGGCACTTGTTCCTGCCATAGATCCGCTTCTGAACCATTCGTATTTAGTGACATTTGCCCATCCGATAGGGCGGGTCTTTTTATCATATAGTGTCATCAGCTCTATACTCTCCTTAGATAGAATGTTAGTTTTAATAGTATCATCACTGATTGATGCTACAAATCTTAGTATTTCTACGGGTGAGCCTACCCATCCCCCAGCTCCACTTAATAGTTTTATATTATTTCCTCCATTGCTTTTCATTGCCAATTTACCGCTAATATTAAACGATTCAATTGGCTCTGCCTCTTTTACCTCATAATATTCAACTTCATTCTCATTTCTATTCTCACTAAAGCTTCTGCCTATATGCATATCATAGCACCCTATCGGTGAGAGTATTTCGGTTTTAATATACTCTTCATACTCTTTTCCCGATACTTTCTCAATCACTTTGCTTAAAATTATGTATCCAAGGTTGGAATATTTAAATGCTCCTCCCGGCCTATGTCTTAATTTATTGCGTGTAGCATATAATACCATATCATCAATGCTAAGAGGAAGCTCTTTATCTAGTGATCTTGCTACTCTATCTTGATTAAATGCAGGATCTCCGATAGGAGATGAGAATCCTCCCGTATGCCTTAATAAATGTGATATGTTTATCTGAGTTAGTTTTTTATCTCTGATATTGAGATATATAGAATCGTTTAATATGCCATCTTCACCGAATACTTTATCCTCTAATGTAAGCTTACCATCTTCACATAGTTTTAATATTCCAACAGCCGTAATTAGTTTTGATACTGATGCAACTCTGAAAAGATGATTAACATCGCATTTAATGCTATCTTCAAGGTTGGCGTATCCGTATCCTTTAGCATATAAAAGACTATCATTTCTCATTAGTGCGAATGACCCCCCTTTTATATCCCATTTTCTCATAAATCTTTCGATATCTCTATCGAATCTTTTTGTTTCATCTAAATCGCTGAGAGAATTATCTATTAAGTGATTTAATGGTACGATTTCAACTTCTTCTTCAATTTTATCGGTGTCATGATTGGTTACTTTTGCCGTGAA
>CAZYQA010000034.1:0-12647 GCA_964649555.1 uncultured Muribaculaceae bacterium | reverse complement strand
GGTATGGGAGGCAGGCAAGCGTATCAATTATGGGATTAAGTTTGAGCCTGAGGGGGTTGTGACGGTGGATAGAAATTTGTTGGTTTTTCCACCAGAGGGAGGAGGTGGAAAAGGAACCGCCTTTAATGTATCGTGTAAAAAAACAGATGGTACAGATATGCCTACTCTAGCATGGAAGCTCACAAGTTCAGCTCCCGCACAATTAAGATTATCTGTAAGATCTGACGTTACATTTGCAACAGCAACAGAGAGTGTGGAGGGCGTAGGGAATAAGCGCGTTTATACTTATGCGCCAGCTAATACTAACGCAGCTAATCGTGAGGCTACAATCATTTATGAGGGTTCACCTGTAATAAATGTTACCCAATTGAAAACATTGGCTATTTCATCTCTTCGCGGAGTAGTTACTGCAGATAGAAGTTATGTAGGTGCCTTTTGGCGCGCAAATGAGACAGGTGAGCGAATAATCCGCACCTATGTAGGAGATGCTGCCACTGCGGGATTATGGACAGCAAGAGTTTATCAGACTGATGCTCAATGGCAACCTAGTGATATATTGTTTGATAATACAGTCCCTTCGCCTCTCCCTGGGGATAGTAAAGCAGAGGATGCTCAACTTAGTAGCTCTGCAACAGCAGAGTCATTTGCGTTTGGAACAGTTTCCAACAACGGTTATATAGAGTTTCGTATTGGATTAAAAAGTACTTTTACATCTTATAATGAAAATACTAATCCCGCAAGATATGCTACTGTTGTACTCAGATATAATGGTGGGGCAAAATATCAGGTTTTGTTTTTGAGGCAGGGAGAAGGAGCTGATTACCTATTCCGTCAAGGAGATGAAGATGGTTCAGGTAAAATGGTTGACGATAATAGATCATTTGCTAAGAAATTTTCCCCCTATAATTTAACCGCCACACCACTCGATGCAGATGCTGGCTACAGAGGTGGCAAGTTCACCGCTTATCCTACCCAGGCAGGAGCTTTCTGGCAGTGGGCAAGTTCCACAAAAACTTGTTATGCATGGTCACCTATCGGTACTATCACAGGGTGGAATACATCATCTCCTTCAGGTTATTGGGATGCTTTATGTACTACCCACGAGACATGCCCTCAAAATTATCGTCGCCCCAATGATGGTATTACCAATGGTGATAATACTGCAGGACCAGTTTCGGGCTCCGAGTTTCGTCAGTCGCTATATTTGACCCCTAAGGCATCTACAACTTCAGATCTTTCTAATAGTGTTAATGGTTATTACGCTGATGGTTTTTTTGATCGTAGGACAATAAGTTTAAATACTACCGTCAGCACCAACGCCGAAGTAGCCTATATAGGTAGGTTATTCTTCAATCCCACATCAAAAGCTTCGCTCTTTTTTCCCGTAGCCGGGAACCGTGGTGGCAGCAGTGGTGCGTTGGATGGCTTAGGTAGCGGCGGCTATTATTGGTCAAGCTCATCGAGCAATCCAACCTACTGTTGGTACCTGCGCTTAACTAGCAGCTCTGCGTACCAAACCTTCAGCATTCGCCGAAACGGCTATAGTGTGCGTTGCGTATCCGAGTAGGAACTTATCGATGTCGTCGATTTTTTAACCCACACATTATCAAGGGTGCTTCGAGCTAAATAAATCGAAGCACCCTTTTTCTTCGTGAGTATATTATTTTTATTACTTTTGTAGCTTAATATTAGCATTGTGATACTTCTGATTCTATTTTACATTCTATTTCCTGCTTTTGTAGTGTATTTGTGCTCTAAATACAAACTCTTAAAAAAGATTGGCCCAATCCTGATTCTCTATTTTGTGGGGATAGTTATTGGGAATATTGGGATTACAATAGAAAATATCGCTTCAATACAGGATAATATTACTTCTTTTACAATTTTATTGGCAATACCTCTAATGCTTTTCTCGTCTGATTTTAAGAGCTGGTCATTAAAAAACGCTGTATTGGCGTTGTTTTCGGGGATTGTAGCAGTTATTTCCACGGTAGTAGCTCTTTTTTATATTCTTAGAGGTAGTTTTATTGAAAATAACTTCTCCGGTGAGCAAGTTTCTGATATTGCAGGGTTATTATGTGGAGTATATACCGGTGGTACTATAAATCTGGCTGCCCTTAAATTGATGCTGGATATTCCATCTCAAACTTATATCATTATTCACTCTTATGATATGATTGTGAGTGTTACTTATTTAATGTTTTTGCTTGGGATAGGGATACGTATTTTTAGGCGTATTATAGGTAATAATAGTGATAATGCTTCAGATGTGCAGGTTGATATTGATACTCAGGATGATTATGCAGGGATATTAAAAAGAGGTAATATTCTGCCACTTATAGGGGCGGTGTTTGTTTCTGTGCTTATTGTTGCTATATCATTGGGAGTCTCTTTTGTTTGTACGGGTGGTATTAATATGGTGATAATTATTTTGCTAATCACCTCTTTGGCAATTGCTGCTTCTTTTGCCACATTTATAAGAAATATTAAAAAAACTTTTGAGCTGGGGATGTATTTAATTTTGATTTTCAGCTTGGTGGTGGCCTCTATGGCAGATTTTTCTAAATTAGATCTTGCTGGGGGAGGGCTGATAATGATTTATCTTACAGGTGTAGTATTTGGTTCATTAATTATTCAAACAATTCTCTCTAAATTGTTGAAAATAGATGCTGATACAATGATAATAAGCTCTGTCTCCCTAATTAATTCTCCTCCATTTGTGCCCCTTATTGCCTCTGCGATGAATAATAAAAAAGTAATTATTACAGGTATAGCTGTAGGCTTGGTAGGTTATTCCATTGGTAACTATTTGGGCTTTATTGTGAGTAAGGTATTGTTGGTATTAACCCTATAAATTGAGTTTTATCGTATAATAAATCAAAATGATAGCCGTTGCTATCAGTAATTCTTTTGAATATCATTCCTCTGTTATTTTTTTTATCACTTTGCATGGGTTTCCAAATGCCAGCACTTCTGCCGGAATATCTTTTGTTACAACACTTCCCGCACCTATAGTTGTATTATCTCCAATAGTTACCCCCGGTAAAATAATTGATCCACCACCAATCCAAACATTCTTTCCGATTGTAACAGGAGCTGAGTTGCATTTCCAAAGTCCTCCTGTTTCTGAGAGGCGTTCACGCGCATTTATTGGGTGTCCAACTGTATAAATTTGTGTGTTTGGGCCAATGCCCGTATCATCTCCTATTGTAATTTTATTGCAATCTAAAAATACGCAATTCATATTAATTTCTACATTGTTGCCAAGGTGTATGTTTTCGCCATAATCAACAAAAATAGGGGCAGCAATCCATCCTCTTTCTCCACGAGAACCTAGTAGCTTGCTCAATATATTATTTATCTTCTCTATATCTCTTGTATCTGTCGCTGCGAATTCTCTCTGAATGGCTTTTGCTTCGTGCCAGCGATCAAAAAGCTCTTTGTCGCATGGATCATATATTTCTCCTGCCAACATTTTTTCTTTTTCACTTTTAATCTTTTTCATCTGTGAAATTTGTACTTTGTGGAAATGATTTTTCTGTGTTTTTGGATTCTTATAATAAGCGATGCTCTTTTATAGAATGTGATACAAATTTAGGTATTGTTATGTAATAATCATAATATATGTATTTTATAATTAAATTAAGGAGATTGCAGTATAAGATTTTGCTATTGATTTATTAACTTTGCCAAGGTTTCGGATTATCAAAGCATTAAACGGAATTTTTATACAATTTTTATTTATAGTTAAACGATTATATGATATATAATGATATTTGTCGTTTTTTTTATTACAAATGGATATAAGATATTATAATGTAGCAGAGCTTATTTTCTCAATTATTGCTAAACAAGAAAATAATATATGGAGAGAGTTGGGGCAGTATGAAAATTTTGAAGTAGCACAACCTGCCTCCTGTGCCACTATATTTAATTTGGTAATTTCGGATACAGAAATGAAAGAACCTGATGCAAAATATCTGCTGGGGAGTTTTGAGAGTGATTCATTTGACTTGATGGTATATGAATATGGAGATGAAAAGGTGATAGCATTTTCCTCTGCTATATCTCAAAAAAAAGTACTTGTTACTTTTGGTGATAATGGTGATGCGAAAATTTATATTTCAAGCGATTCCCCTTCGGAGCTTTTATTTGGGGTGAATAATGCGGTTATGATATTATATACTTATTTTGCTACTCCCCATCAAACTCTTATGCTACATTCATCTGTTATTGTGAAAGATGGTAAAGGGTATCTATTTCAAGGCAAGAGTGGTACGGGTAAAAGTACGCATAGCCGTATGTGGCTTGAAGGTATCTCTCAAACGGAATTATTAAATGATGATAACCCTGTGGTAAGAATAGTTGACGGATCTGTTATGGTTTATGGTACACCGTGGAGTGGGAAAACGCCTTGCTATAAAAATGGAAGTTTTCCTATAGGTGCAATGGTGCGTATTGTACAAGCTCCTTATAATAGAATTGAGCAATTATCAATTATAAAGAGCTTTGCATCTGTTTTGCCTTCATGCTCTTGCATAAGGTGGAATAAAGAGTTGATAAAATGTTTACACCAAAATGTTGAGCATTTGATTAAAGGTACAAAATGTTATAAATTAGAGGCTCTGCCAAATATTGACGCGGCGAATGTTTGTTTTGAAAAAGTATATGAGGCATAGAAAGATTATAATACCAAACGATATTTTATTACCCGAAGTAGCACGTTTACTTGAAAGTGGGAGTAGTGTAACAATAAAAGTGAAGGGAGAGAGTATGCTCCCATTTATTGTGGGTGATAGAGATTGTGTGGTGCTGAAGCAAGAGAGAAATTATACTGTGGGGGATATTGTGTTTGCTCGTATAGAAAAAGATATTTTTGTTTTGCATCGGTTGATAAAGGTTTGTGGTGAAGATATTACACTTATGGGGGATGGAAATATTAAAGGTGTGGAGAAATGTAAAATAACGGATGTTTTAGCTAGAGTGACAGAGATTATAACCCCTTCAAAAATAAAAAAATGTAATAAATCTGCTGCTAGAGTATGGAGGGTAATGTTGCCATTACGTAGATATCTATTAGCAATTTACAGAAGGTTAAGAAAAATATAATGAGAATAAAAAAAGACTTTGAGCTCCGCAGAATTGCAGGGGAAAATATTGTGGTTGCAACAGGTGTAAATAATGTGAATTTTTCAAAAATTATATCAATGAATAGCTCCAGTGCTTATTTATGGGAAGAGGTATCCGGCATTGATAATTTTGAGATTGACACTTTGGCTAATCTTCTTGTAGCTAAGTATGATATTGGTTATGAGCTGGCACTTGAAGATTCGGAAAGAATTTCACAAGCATGGATTGGCGCAGGTATAGCAGAATAGATGTATGAATGAGCTGACAAAAAAACAATTTCTTTCACTACTCAGATCTGGAATTTGGTGTGACCAAACCCCGGATAAAGCTCTTTTCACGCAAAGTGTAGATTGGAATATGATTTTTCAAGTATCAAAGGAGCAAACTGTCTGTGCTTTGGTATGGGATGGATTGTTGAAACTTGATGAGAGCCTAATGCCTGAGCGCTCTATAAAGCTGATGTGGTATAATTATGTTCTCAATATTGAGAGAACGGCAAAGATGCTTAATGCAAAGGTTGTAGAGATTTTTGATATGTATAAGGTGGCAGGTGTTAGCCCTATTTTGCTAAAAGGGCAAGGTATGGCAACGCTTTATCCTAATCCGCTGCACAGAACATCTGGTGATATAGATGTGTATGTTGGCAGAGGTGGTTATGATATGTCCAATAAAATATTATTGGAGGCAGGAGCTACTAATATGTCAGAATCCGGTGATCATCATAGTCATCTGATTTATAATGGTGTGTGTGTTGAGAATCATTATTTGGCATCTGTGTTATTTACTAAAAAACAGACACAACAACTTAATAATCTTTTAAATGGGTGGTACCCTTTAGGGGCTGATATGGTACTGATTGATGGTGTGGAAATTCCTGTTCCACCCATGAATTTCAATTCTATTTTTATTTTTGATCATCTATCTAGGCACTTTATCTCTTTTGGGGTTGGGCTTAGGCAGGTTTGCGATTGGATGATGGTATTGAACAGGCGCTCTGAAGAGAATATTAATCCTATTGCTTATAAAAATATTTGGAGAGCTTTGAGTGTTATGTGTGTAGATTATTTAGGGCTTGCAAAAGAGAGAGCTCCATTTTATAGCGAGCATACAAAAATTAAGGCATCTAAATTATTAGATAGGATTCTTAAAGAGGGTAATTTTGGGTATAATGATACTACTATATTTACACAACGCCCTAAGGGCTACTTGCAAGGGAAGTTATTTTCACTAAAAAGGCAATTGCAACGCTGGTGGGCTTTATTCAAGCTATTTCCAATAGAGATATTTCGTTATCTATTGTTTTATAAACCTAAGGTATCATTTAAACAGTTGTTATCTGATATTAATGACAAATATGTTTAAATGGCTAATCTCATATAGTCGCCGGATTAATTATCGGTATATTATTATAATTCCAATAGGGGTTATAAAGATTCTTGCATCACTTGCTTTTGTATATTCTTCTAAAAGGATAATTGATATAGCAACCGGAGCTTTGGATGCCGGCTTTGGACTATGGGCAGCATATATAATATGTGCGATGATTGTAAATATTGGGATGAATAGCCTAAGTGTATATATGGAGAAGGTTGGTTCTGTGAAGATGCAGAATATGCTTAGAGCTTATCTTTTTAGCAATATTTTATCTGCGGTATGGAGTGGGAGAGAGAAGCTCCATTCCGGTGATGCTATGAACAGAATTGAGCGTGATGTAAAAGATGTATCGGATTTTTTATACTCCTCATTACCACAGTTTGTAGTTACGATTTTGCAGTTCTGTGGTGCATTCTGTTTTATGTTTCTGCTTGATTGGAGATTAGGTGCTCTATTGGTGGGGATTGTTCCTTTGTTTTTACTTGTGAGCAAGGTTTGGTACCGTCGTATGCGTAGGCTTACATCAGAGGTGCGTGAGTCGGACTCTAAGATACAATCGCATATCCAAGAGGGGATACAAAATAGGTTGGTTGTAAAGACTCATAATGCACACTCTCATATAATAGATAAATTATCCCACTTGCAATTTACATTAATAGATCAGACAGTTGGACATACACGATTTACTGTTTTCTCTAACGCAATTATTTCTATGGGATTTGCTGCAGGATATATTTTTGCCCTAATATATGGAGCTAGGCAAGTGGAATTGGGGTTACTCAGTTTTGGTTCTATGATTGCCGTTTTGCAATTGGTGGGTATGATACAACGCCCTATTGTGCAAATGGGTTCAATTATTCCGCTGTTTACATCTGCTGCAACTGCGGCTGAGCGTATCGATGCTCTTAATGATCTTGAATGTGAGGCAATGGATAAGCAAATTGTATTAAATATGCCGTGTGGGGTAGAATTTAGTGATGTTGATTTTGCTTATAGTGATGGTGAACAACGCAATATTTTGAACTCTTTTTCTTTTATTTTTGAGCCAAAAAGCAGAACAATTATAACAGGTAATACCGGAGTTGGAAAGAGTACGCTTTTTAGGCTTATAATGGGGCTTGTAAAACCAACGCTTGGAACGGTTTCTATTTTTGAGGCAAGCAGTGGCAGAAGTATTGCACCCGATTCTTCTTCACGCCTTAATATAATCTATGTTCCGCAAGGGAACTCTTTATTTAGTGGTACAATACGTAGTAATTTACTTTTAGGAAACCCTTTGGCCACAGAGGATGATATGCAACAAGCTCTAACTACATCAGTTGCGGAATTTGTATATGGATTGCCTGATGGGTTAGATACAATTTGTGGTGAGCGTGGTGGAGCTTTGTCTGAGGGGCAGGCGCAGCGGATTGCCATAGCTCGTGCGCTTTTGGGGCATGGCTCGGTATTGTTGTTTGATGAGTTTACATCTGCTCTCGATCAATCAACCGAAAATGAATTAATAGTGCGGTTACAAAAGGCCTATCCTGATAAGACTATGATCTTTATTACTCATCGTAGAGAAGCATTTTTAAGCATGGGTTACAATGAAGTTCAGTTATGTTCTACCTAGAAAAATTTGATTTTTAGCAGTATCTCGCGTCCTCTCAGATTATAATTGTATGAGAAGCTATCCAGCCCACTTAGAATAGTATATCCGTAGCTTTTGTTGTTGAGGATGTTTTTAATGACCAATTCTAGCTCTATTCTTTTGAATTTGTAGCTTACCCCAGCATCTAAAAGTGCCATTTGTATATACTTTGAATCTGCTACCTCATTATTTAGATACTCCAAAGTTGAGTGAATTTTAATCTTTGGTGTTGGAAAAAACATAATTTTCCCTGTATGGCTCTCAAATCTAAAAGTATTGCTGTCGTTTTTGAATTTATTGTCATTCCACCCTATTGTAAGGGAATAATCCAGCTCAACCCATTTCCAAGGTCGTGAAATAATATTCCCATCAAAGCTGTACATAAGTTGTTGGTATTTTGTAATGATATTTTGCTGCATTACACTGCCTGTAGAGTAATTAATGTTTCCTCCAATGTTAAATTTTGTTTCAATGGGCTTAAAAAGTTTTGATACAAGTAAACGAGATGTTATACCGCTATTTTCATTATCGCTCATCACAAAAGAGTTAATTACGCGGCTCTGTTCAATTGTTTGCGAGCTTAATAGGTTTCGTTTCTGATAGTTATATCCTAAATCTGCATTAATAAAAATATAAGACAATGGTATCTTAAAATCGTAACTCAGAATTGTTGAAGCATTAAAGTTCTCTGCCAGGACTCCAGATTTTATTGAGGTTGTACGATAGTTGAGTTGAATAGGAGCAATCAAAAAGTCTGTAACATCTCCAATGCTGTTTCCTACATTTAGCCTTAGTTTTAGTTTTGATGTAGGAGAAACTGTGTAATTTAAATCAATATTTTCATTCATCAGGAGTTTGTTATATACCTCTTTGGCTTGTGTATAGTCTAGCAATGAATATCCGATAGATGTAGCAAAAATTGCTTTCAAGCTTTTATTCGGAGAAACATATTCGAGCCTTGGCATAATACTTCCATTTATTGTAGCTCCTTTAATATTATTTGTAGCAATTTGAGCTCCAATCATTTTGGTTACTAAATTGTCATACATGATGTTAAGTGATGCAGGTATAAATAATGATACATAATCACTTATATTAAAAGAGTAATTGAAATTATTTTTTAGGGAAAGATCTTCTCCTTCGCTATTTTGTATATAGTTTATATCTTTTTGATTTGCTGAGGTAAATGAAATAGTGTTTTGTGGTGTTGCGGCAAGGCTTAATGCGGAACTAAAACTCAATATATTACCTTTATGAAGTTTTCGATAACTGAATTTATTATTTATATCGTAAGCCTTAGCATCTCTGTTTTGATTAATTGTATTTGAATTATTGATAGTTGGGCATATATTTTCTATTATCACCCCCGATGCCCATAAATGGTTTTCAATAAACTTATCAGCTTCATTAACTTTATATTGTACTGATAAAGAGGGGCGATGTACTATACTAAGTGGAGAAATTATCTCTGTTACTACTTCTGTGTTTTCATCAACGTTATATTCGCTTATCTGATCAAAAATATAATTGCTATGATCATATTGATAGCCAAGATTTATTCTCAGTAATGATTCGTTCTTAAATTTATTTATGCTATTGACACTTACCAAACCGTTTTTTATTGAGCTATATCTATTCTCATTAAGTGGGGGTTTACTTGCTGAAATGTTACCTAAAATTGATAAAGGGATATTATTAGGGTCTTCAACTTCTTTAGTTAAAACGTTTTGTTCTTTGGAGTCATCGTTTCCTATATTGCCATATTTGAGTGTACTTATCGTTTGGAATTTAGGTGAAAAGATCATCCCTGTTACTCCCATGCGATACAAAAAGCCCTCATCTCCATATCCTAGAGTCCCATCAATAGTTCCACTTGGTTTTATCTTCGCTTTTTTGTTGAGCTTAATATTTACTGCTATCTTATTACTTATCTCTTTATTCTCTAGCATCTTTACTGATTGATGATTCTCTATTAGCTCAACAGAAGTGACCATATCCGCTCTTATATTGCGTGTTGCAATAGCATATCTACCACCAAGCAGATCCAAATCTTCAATATAGAAATTATCAATGTTTCGTCCTAAATATTTTATTGCACCATTGGCTTCTATATTTACTCCGGGCAGCTTTTTTAACGCATCTTCCAATGATATATCAGCAACTCCTTTGAATGCTCCAAGGCTATAAGATAATGTATCTCCACGTAGCTTTAATGCAGGAGCCGACACAACAACCTCTTTAATGGAAAGGCTTTTTGCTTTTAGGGTTATGTTTAATATTGCAGTCTTATTCACAATATTTTCAACATGGCTATCATAAGAGATATGATCAAATGCAATTTTTAGATTTTCACTTTTAGAACTTAGCTCTATATTATATACCCCTTTAGTGTTTGTTATGCTATATGTAATAATTTTATTGCCACTATCAATACATGTTACAACTATACCTTCTATTGGCTCTCTGCTATCAGAATCTTTTACAGTGCCACTTATAGATATTTGAGCAAGGGTTGCAAGGGAATTTAAACAGAATAATACAATTAGGTATATATGCTTCATAATTATTTGTTTTCTAGTGGTGTGTAGCCATTAGGGCGTATCCTGAGCGGCACGCCGTTGATAGTTGCTGTTTTATCATTCGGGCCATCTCCAAAACGGGTAACATTCATCCCTTCTATTGATTCAACCGGGATATTGTTCATTGGGTCTTTTTCAAACTCATTTTTGCTGGAAATAAATTTGCCACGTGAGGTTTTTATGCGCTGTGCATTTTTCTCGTTATATATTGGGAGTTTATTCTGGCGGATAGAGATGGCTTTGAATTGGTGTATTTTTTCACTATCCTCTGCCATTAAGATTAAACCGGGTAGGTTTGAGAACTTCCAAGGCCCATAAGTGGTTGCAATCGATGGGGAATACCAAGCAATCCACTCTCTTCCTCCATATTTGGTTGTTGCCTTATAGCATAGATTATCACAAATTGTCAGCGTGTCCGGATGTAGTTCCCATTCTGATATATTTCTATCTTCTGTATAAGTATAGTAGTTTGGTGTAATAATACCATTTACTGTAATTTTACCTTTTGGATAGTTTTGGAATATTGATGTGTCAAAATGATATACTTGCCTTAACTCCGATGCCTTATATTTTTTTTGAATTTCCGGTGATGTTGCACTTGCAACATAAGTCACAGAATCATACGCAAAAGATGAGTAGTCCCAAAACTTTGACATGTTATTACCCACTTGTAATATGGTGTAATAATTCTCCTCTATACCGTTTGATGGGATAATTTTATATTCATAAATGCAGTCAAATAGAGAGGTTTCTATGTTGTCAAACTTTTTAGGTTCTACTTTTGTATTTATTTGTGCTATCAGATTGATTGATATTAACAATGCAAATAGTGTTAGATATTTTTTCATTTTGATTATTATTTATAATTTATCCTCTATTCTATATTTATTCCAATTGGGATCTTGCATATAGCGCTCTATGATCTCATTATTTTTGGATATTTTTACTCTTATAATAGCATCCGGATGAAAAGTTGGAATGAAATCTTTTGGTGGATTATCCATATAGCAATTTATGCGATTGATATTAGGGGACTTTTCAAACGCTCCATTTGCTATTTTGACAAGAGTGTTAGGTAATGTGATCTCCCATAGATCTTCGCACCCTCCAAGGGCATAATACTCTATTGTGGTAACACCCTCCGGAATATTCATTTTATAAATGGAACTGCAAGCTGCAAAAAGCCCCTCACTGAGCCTCTTAATTTGTTTTGGTAATGTTGTTGGGGTGATATTTTTACATATAGAGAATGCTTTTTTTTCAATAATTCTCAATGAATCGGGTAGTTTGTTAAAAGAGATATTTGAGCAACCTGAGAAAGCGTTTCGCTCGATAATCTTAATCCTCTCCGGGAGTGTTGTTATCGCAAGCTCTCTGCATAGCCAAAATGCCATTGAGCCAAGATGTTCAAGTGAATCCGGTAGAGCTTCTAAATAAAGGTTTTCACATCCGGCAAAAGCGGTATGCGAAATATATTTAATTGTATTTGGTAGCTCTATGTGAGATAAGTTTTTACATGAAGCAAATGCCGAAGATCCTATTTCAACTACACCATCGGGCAATATTACTTTTGTTATATATTTATTTTCATAAAAGACCCCTTTGCCGATTTTTTGGATTGTTTTAAGCTCATCATTCATTCTCATATCTATTACACTATGCTTGCCGCTCCATTTTGTAAGTGTGATGGTATCGTTGATATTTTCTATCTTATATTTTTTATTAAATGAAGCCTTCTGTGCAAAAGCACAGATATTTGTCATGCTGATAATTATACACAATAATATAGAGTAATTCAGTTTCATAAACTTAGTAGTTTTTACATATTTGGTAAATATCAGAAATAGAGTAGAAGTCAGGTAGCATTTATCAAATAAAATGCATATAATGTAAAAATAATAAAATATACTTATAAAGTATTATATTTTGATATT